>CALWBB010000024.1 GCA_944375885.1 uncultured Merdimonas sp. | reverse complement strand
CCATTATCCGGGAGATGACCGCCCCGCTGGAGCCTTCACCCTGCGGCGTCGTGGGAATCTGCCTGGGCATCCACGGCATGGTCTGGAAAAACGAGGTTCTCTTCACGCCCTATACCTCCTACGCGGATCTCCCCTTCCGGGAGAAACTGGAGGAGGAGTTCCATATCCCCGTTTTCCTGGACAATGAGGCGAATCTCTCTGTCCTGGGAGAACATGCCTTCTACTACCATGTGCCCAATCTCATCGGCGTCAGCGTCCATTCCGGCGTCGGTGTCGGCGTCATCATAGACAACACCCTGTACACCGGAGCCAACGGAAGCGCAGGCGAGTTCGGGCACACCATCATCGAGCCCGGCGGACGGCCCTGCCCCTGCGGCAACCTGGGCTGCCTGGAGCAGTACGCCTCCGAGAGAGCGATTCTCCATCAGTATGCAGAGCGCATGCAGCTGGAAAAGGCAGACATCGATTCCTTCGTGGCCGCCTGTACCCGTCAGGAGCCTGCCGCAGTATCGCTCCTGGATGATTTCATACGATACATGGCTGTCGGCATCAACAACCTGCTGAACACCTTCAATCCAGACATTATCGTGATCAACAGCTCCTTCACCACGTATTTCCCGGAGGTCATCCAGCGGATCCAGGACAGCCTCAAGAACCGGATGCGCTCCTACTGCCGCCTGGTTCCTTCCGGTCTCCAGGACACCTCCATCCTGCTGGGCGCGGCCTGTGTCTGCATCCGGAATTTCCTGGGCGTCAGCCATCTGAACCTGCCGGCAAAGGCAGACGCGTTTCATGGGTGAAAAAAAGAGTTTCCTCTGAAATCCTATCAGAGCGAAACTCTTTTTCTATGAGATACTTTTAGAAATACCTTACTCCGCCAGCTCCTCCACCGTCACAAGGCGGACATCCTGCGCCGAAGCGGCTTCCCGCACCCTATCTGTAAAGCCGCTCCGGGAAAACAGCCAGTGCCAGACACGGCTGTTTTCCCGGCCGGGCGTGAATTTTCTCTGCAGCTCCCTCAAATCCGACAGATCCAAGGGACTGTTCTTGTATTTGCACTCTCCAAGCAAAAAGCTTCCCCTTTTCTGATCCACCGCCATGATATCTATCTCATCCGTCTTATTCCACCAGCGGCCGATTTTCGTAAAATGAAACTCCAGAAAATGAAGCTCTTTTTCACGTCCAACAAACATTTTCCGCCCTCCTTTTTTCATTTTTATAATCGCGTTTTATATAATCATGATTATTATAATTTCGATTTTATAAAATTGTACCCCTTTCCCACAGAAAACGCAAGCGGACTCACTTTTCTGCTGCGGCATAGAACGGGTTGTAAAAGAAGAAGACGAACCAACAGAGAATTCCGGCTCTGATAAAGCCCGGATTCTGCTGGTTCGTCTCCTTTTTCTGAAGCACTGCGCTTTTCCGCAGCACTGCTTATTTTTCTGAAGCGCTACGCTTTTCTTCCGCAGCACTGCTTATATTTCTTGCCGCTTCCGCAGGGGCAGGGATCGTTCGGGTAAATCTTCGCGCTCTCCCGCTTCTTTGGCGCGTTCGCCAGGGAGGTATCCTTATTCGTACCGGTCACCTTGGCTACCTGCTCACGCTCGGCCTTCTCCTCCACGCGCACGTGCATCAGGATCCGGACGGTTTCTTCCTGGATGCTGGCCGTCATGGCAGAGAACATCTCGTAGCCGCTCAGCTTATACTCTACCAGCGGATCTCTCTGGGCAAAGGCCTGCAGGCCGATACCCTGGCGGAGCTGATCCATATCGTCGATATGATCCATCCACTTCCGGTCGATGACCTTCAGAAGGAAGACGCGCTCCAGCTCACGCAGCATCTCCGGATTCGGGAATTCGGCTTCCTTCAGCTCGTAAAGCTTCACTGCCTCTTCCTTGAGCATATGCTTCAGCTCATTCTTGTTCTTTTTGCCTTCTATGCGTTCCGATGTGATAGGCTTGAGCGGAAGGGTTCGAAGCAGAGCTTCATTTAAGCCGATCAGATCCCAGTCTGCCTTGTCCTGATCATCACCAATCAGGCTGTCCACCACATTCTCCACCGTATCCGTGATCATCTTGTAAATGGCGTCGCGCATGCTCTCGCCGTTCAGCACCCGGCGGCGCTCGCCATAGATAATCTCACGCTGCTCATTCATGACCTGGTCATACTCCAGCAGGTTCTTGCGGATGCCGAAGTTGTTGCTCTCGATCTTCTTCTGCGCCTTCTCAATGGCGCTGGAGAGCATCTTATGCTCAATCTGCTCATTCTCCGGCACGCCCAAGGCATTGAATACGCTCATCAGCCGCTCAGAGCCGAACAGCCGCATCAGATCATCCTCCAGGGAAATGTAGAAACGGGACTCTCCCGGATCTCCCTGACGTCCGGAACGGCCGCGCAGCTGGTTGTCGATACGTCTGGACTCATGGCGCTCCGTGCCAATGATCTTAAGGCCGCCTGCGGCCCGCGCCTCGTCGTCCAGCTTGATATCCGTACCACGGCCCGCCATATTGGTGGCGATGGTTACGGCTCCGTGCTGTCCGGCCAGGGCCACGATCTCCGCCTCGCGCTCATGGAATTTCGCGTTCAGCACCTCATGGGGAATCCCCTGCTTCCTAAGAAGGCCGCTTAAATACTCGGAAGTCTCAATCGTGATCGTACCCACCAGCACCGGCTGCCCCTTGGCGTGGGCTTCCTTGATCGCCTCAATCACCGCATGGAATTTCTCCTTCTTCGTCTTATATACGGCGTCATCCAAATCTTTTCGGATCACAGGGCGGTTCGTCGGGATCTCGATGACGTCCATGCCGTAGATCTCACGGAACTCCTTCTCCTCTGTCAGCGCGGTACCGGTCATACCAGCTTTTTTCTCATATTTGTTGAAGAAATTCTGGAAGGTAATGTTCGCCAGCGTCTTGCTCTCGCGCTTCACCTTCACATGCTCCTTGGCCTCAATCGCCTGGTGCAGGCCGTCGGAATAACGGCGGCCCGGCATGATACGGCCTGTAAACTCATCTACGATCAGCACCTGATCATCCTTCACCACATAGTCCTGATCCCGGAACATCAGATAGTTGGCGCGCAGAGCCAAAATAATGTTGTGCTGGATCTCCAGGTTCTCCGGATCCGCCAGGTTCTCAATATGGAAATACTGCTCCACCCGCTTTACGCCGTCGGCAGTCAGGTTTACAATCTTATCCTTTTCATTGACGATGAAATCCCCCGTCTCCGTGATCTCCTCGCCCATGATGGCATTCATCTTGGAAAACTCTCCGCTGGCCTCGCCCCGCTTCATGGATTTCGCCAGGACATCGCAGACCTCATAGAGCTTCGTGGACTTGCCGCTCTGGCCGGAAATGATAAGCGGCGTCCTTGCTTCATCGATGAGAACCGAGTCCACCTCGTCAATGATCGCGTAATGGAGAGCGCGCTGCACCAGCTGCTCCTTGTAAATCACCATGTTGTCGCGCAGATAGTCAAAGCCCAGTTCGTTGTTCGTCACATAGGTGATGTCACAGGCATAGGCCGCCCGTCTCTCGTCATTCGTATTCCCATTCAGAACCACGCCTACCGTCAGCCCCAGAGCCTCGTGAACCTTGCCCATCCACTCCGCGTCACGGTGCGCCAGGTAGTCGTTCACCGTCACGATATGGACGCCCTTTCCTTCCAGGGCGTTCAGGTAAGCCGGAAGCGTAGACACCAGCGTCTTTCCTTCACCAGTCTTCATCTCGGCGATACGTCCCTGATGCAGGATAATTCCGCCGATCAGCTGCACCCGGTAATGCTCCATGCCAAGCACACGCCTGGCCGCCTCGCGGACAGCCGCGAAAGCCTCTACCAGCAAGTCATCCAGCGTCTCGCCGTCCGCCAGGCGCTGCTTGAATTCTCTTGTCTTTCCCTTCAGCTCCTCATCCGAAAGCTTCATCATCTCCGGCCGTAGGGCCTCGATTTTATCCACCAGCGGATAAATGAGCTTCAGTTCACGCTCAGAATGCGTGCCGAAAACCTTTGTCAAAAAACCCATCTGATTACTCCAATCCCCGCGCTGCTGCTTCCTGGCACGGATCACCGCGCACGCAGCACGCGTTTTTTATGTTTCAGGCAATACTCCGTTTTGTATTTTAGCACTATCGCCTGCATTATTCAACTTTTTTGTGCAGTTATCAGAATGGTTTTCACTGCCGGTCGGCACATGGTATTCTTTCAAGCAATTATTTCTTCTTGTTTCTGATAAAGGGTTGAAAAGTAATGAAAGAATCCTTTGCTGCCGGCCCAGAACGCACAGGCGGTTTTATGAGGCGGCCTTTTTACTCAGGCCGCTGTTGATAAGCGCTCTCCTTGCCGTCAGGGCAACCGCAATGATAATCACAATCCCTTGTATCATATTATGGTAAGTAGCATCAATTCCCACCATCATCATTACATTACTTAAGACACCCACAAGCAGGGCACCAAACAATCCTCCTTGTATCGTCCCCTCTCCTCCGGCAAAATTTACTCCTCCAACCATAAGCCCAATAAACACATATAATTCATAGCCATAACCTGTACTTGCTTTTACCATTGTATTCATGGAGGTAAGAACCATTCCTCCCAACGCTGCCATTACTCCAGACAATACATATGAAACGATAATCACGGCCCCCGCATTTACCCCAGTCATGCGGCTCGCCTTGATATTGCCTCCTACCGCATATACCTGCCTTCCAAAAACCGTCTTATTTAATAAAAAATAAATGGCGGCTGCCAGGAATGCCAGAATGAAAATCGGGAAAGGAATGCCAAAAATTGTGCCGCTCCCGATAAATGCAAACATATCCGAATTTCCACAGGATACGGTCTTATTTTCCGTTATCAGCTGCGCAAGCGCATAAAAAACATACTGTGTAGATATAGTCGCCAGCAGTGCCGGGACATCGAAATAGTATGCCGCAATACCATTAATCAGTCCAACTGCCGCTCCTGTTACCATAGCGGCAAGAATTCCTGCAAGAATACCGACTGTGGAAAACTCATATGCAATCATAACCCGTGCCCCTATAATTGCGCTGAACGCCGCGGTTGAACCGATGGATAAATCCATGCCTCCGACAAGCAAAGGAAAGATCGAACCGCAGATCATAATCCCGTATACTGACACAGAAAGCAGAATATTCATAATATTGAAAAACGAAAAAAATGCTTTTCCTTCAAAGACAGCAGCGACAGCGATTAGAATCAAAAGAAGTGCCATACTTTTCAGTTGACTTATAATTTTTCCTTTTTTCATCCTTCTGCCCTCCTAAGCTATCCCGGACGCTGCCAGTAAAATTTTTTGCTGCGTAGCTTCTTCCTTAGAAAATTCTTTAAAAATGCTGCCTTCGTGGAGTACTATGATCCTATCCGAAATCTGAATCAATTCTTTTAAATCTGAAGAAACCAAAATAATAACCACTCCCTGCTGTGCCAGCCGCATGAAGATTTGATGGATCTCTCCTTTTACGCCAATATCCACTCCTACTGTGGGCTCGTCAATCAGAAGCACCTTCAAGTCCCGTGCCAGCCACTTGCCGACAACCACCTTTTGCTGGTTGCCTCCTGAAAGGTTTCTGACTGGCATTTTGGAGTTAGCCGGGCGGATATCAATCTCCCGTATCATCTCTTCACCAAGCTCCAACTCTTTGGCATGATTTACAACCGCCATCCCATTGGAAAGCATATCATAATTCGGCATTGCAATATTATCTCCAACCGATAGCAGCGGAATCAGTCCCTCTCCTCTCCTGTCTTCAGGAATATACCCCATTCCATTTCGGATATTTTTTTTCACACTCCGGGAAACCGGTTTCCCATTAAACAAAACCTCTCCTTTGTCATACCGATCTGCCCCATAGATACTCCTCAAAAGCTCTGTCCTTCCAGAGCCCACTAGCCCTCCAATGCCCAAGATTTGGCCGCCATAAGCCTCAAATGAAAGATCATGCCATAAGCCTTCTCTGGATAAATTCTGTACCGACAGCACATTTCCATTCTGGATTGGCTTGTTGGCCTTATCCGCCTGTTCCTTGACCTCCTTCCCAATCATCATCTGAACAACTCTCTGGTGCGTGATTTCCTGTTTGTTCAGTTCTCCGACAACCATTCCGTCGCGGAGTACTGTCAGGCGGTCTGCAATCCGATATACTTCTTCGACACGGTGTGATATATAAATAATGCTGGTTCCCTGTTCCCTTACCCGGTTAATGATATTGAAAAGCTTATCCGATTCCTTATCAGTAAGAGAAGCTGTCGGCTCATCCATAATGAGTATTTTCGCATCATAGAGAAGAGCCTTCAATATCTCTACCATCTGACGCTTCGCCACACTCAGCGTCTCTACATAATCATCTGGCCGAATATCAAAATCACATCTTTTTATCAGACTGTCCGCTTTTTCCCGCATTCGCTTTTTATCCAGCAGACCCTTTTTCGTCAGCTCCTGGCCAAGGAAAATATTCTGCATCACCGTCAATGTGGGAATCACGCTAAGTTCCTGGTAGATTACCGAAATCCCCTGACTGATAGAATCCTGCCGCGAATTGATATCTGCGTCTCTGCCATCGACTATAATACTTCCCTCATCCTTAGGATATACTCCCGTAATTATTTTTATCAATGTAGACTTTCCTGCCCCATTTTCTCCCATCAAAGCATGCACTTCTCCCTTGCGCACTTCAAAGCTTACTTTTTTCAGAACTTCTACTCCGGAAAATCGTTTTACAATATTTTTTACTTCAAGAATATTTTCTGTTTCCATCATACAGTCCCTCCTCTCTCAGCTTTGATAGTCTGAAGGCGGTTTCTTTTGCTTGTATATCGAATATATACCGTGTTAAAAATAGACATCACTAAAATGGAAGCTCCCACCAGCAAAGTCTGGTACTCTGATGCCAGGTTCATCTTGTAGATTCCGTTTGTAATAAGTTGCATAAAAATACAGCCCAGAAACGTCCCCAGAGCGTCACCACGGCCGCCGCTAAGGGACGCTCCTCCTATAATGGCGGCACAGATAGCATTAAACGTATACACCTCACCCGTTTTTGCCGAAGCCGCTCCTTCGTATGCTAGAAGGAATATGGCTGCAATTCCACAGGCCAAACCGCTGATTGTATAAGCTATTATTTTAATCTTATCAACATTAATCCCAGAAATCTGCGAAGCTGATGTATTTGTCCCGACAGCATACACATGAGTCCCAAATTTGGTATAGTACAGAATGAATTGTACCGCAGCCACGAGCACCAGCCAGACAATGGTAACATAAAAGATATCACCCACTCCTGTCCCCAGCTGTAAAAAAGCCTGATTGGTTAAAGCTTTTGTAACCATACGGTTGTTCTGCCTGAAAGTAATGACCAAAATCATCCCACTGTATACATAATTAGTGGCAAGAGTCGCCACAAAGTCCGGAAGATGCAATTTTGTAATTAACAGGCCGTCTGCTGCCCCGCAGACCGCCCCCGCAGCCATCCCCAATAAGATACACAGTACAATAGGAATATTCGCATAGACCAATCTGGATACCAACATGGCTACAAAGCCCACCGTAGCCCCTGTGGACAAATTGTTGCCTCCTGCAATAATCACAATCGTCAGGCCTGCGGCAACAATTCCCAGATAGGATGCTCCTCTGAACAAATTACTGATATTGCTGACTGAAAAAAAGGAATCTGTCGTGGTACCAAACAGAACCACTAAGGCTGCAACCATAGCAAACGTAATGAGCTGTCTTTTTTGTTTTTCGTTCATGGAAACCTCCGTCTAAAACCTCCGCGCCGGACAAGCCAGCGCGGAGATTTAAAAAGTTTAATTTTTACCAGCGTTTCTCATCAGCGATTGTATTCACATTATCCTTGGTAACTGCCATTGCAGGGATTTTTACTATCGGAGTTGTATTATAAGTGGATCCATTAATTCCATTGGAGATAGCATACAAGGCCAGCCTTGCCGCCGTCTTTCCCATATCATAATAATCTATATAAATGGTACCTGTAATCGCGCCCTCTTCAATATATTCCATTACAGTCGCTTCTCCATCACAGCCCCAAATCATCAGATCCTCTCTTCCTGCTGCCGCTGCCGCCTGCATCGCACCTACCGCCGCGGGATCTCCGCAGGTATAAATACCAGCCATATCAGGGTACTTGGATAAATAATCCCGCGTAATCGAATTCGCTGTCTCAGCAGTCCAGTCTCCCTCCGAATCCGCAACCACCGTGATGCCAGGGTACTCTTCTGCCATAACTTCCTTAAAGCCTTCGCCCATCAGCACTACAGATGCCATATTAGACGCAATGTCGATCAGGCCTACTGTTCCTTCTCCCCCCATAGCTTCTCCCAGCATTCTTGCTGCCATCTGCCCGCTTTCAATGTTAGCCGCCTGGATATGGGCGGAATGCGGTACTTCAACGCCAATGTTGAGCGTAATTACTTTAATCCCCGCTTCCTCTGCCCTGGTGACAGAAGCGCTAAGCGCGCTGGCATCTGCGGGCTGGAGTATCAGAGCGTCATATTTTTCTACGATCAGTTCGCTGATCACTTCATTCTGCGTCTGAGCAGATCCCTTCCCGTCAAAAATGTTAAAAGTGATATTTCCATAATCAGAGAGTTCTTCCTGCGCTGCCTCTCCCCACACTGTGCCATTGCCGGAGGATAATGTGTTTGGTAGATATGCAATTTTTATTTCATCTGTGTAAGGATCCTTTACCTCCGCTGAAAGCTGAGGTCCGTCCCCTGAAGCAGTATTCACGTTTGCCGCTCCACCGCCCGAAGCTGTATTCCCACAACCTGAAATCGCCCCAGCTGTCATCAATAATGCAAGTCCCAATGCCGCCAATTTCTTGATTCTTTTCTTCGTCATAATAGTCCTTCCCCTTTCCTTATATGTTCCTGTTCTTTCTTTTACCAAATAACGGTTCCTGGCCAAAGACCCAACTTTCATCTATCCAAGAGTGGTACGGCTGTGGACATGCGGGAATCGCTTCCTGCACCGCACTTGGATTATATGGATTTACATAGGTAGGTTCGTCACCGTCCGTCCCTGGCTGCTTTCCATTAAAGATCCATTTGTAGTTATCTCTGACCCATCCCTTCTCAAAATCGCATCTGACATCCTGGAACATTCGGAAATGCCAGAATTTCCAATGGCCGTCCATTTTCACAAAATCAACCGCAAATCTTACAAAGTTCCACAGTTGGTGCGCCGTCCCGTCAGGCTCCACACTGGCTTCTGCCCCGGGCGCTATCCAGGCCGCTTTTGCTGTCTGGCGATCCTCTGCGACCTCAATCATCGGAGTTGCCAGCCACCTCACCCTGTACTGCCCTTCATACACCAGCATATCTGCCTGCTTCTCAATAAATTCACAAACCTTTTTTGCTCCTGTAAACCTTCCCATATCCCCCCATTCAATAGAAACATCTTCCTTATCCAAAGCAAAAAACTCCATATTTTTTTTCATATTTCTCGGATTGTCTCTAAGAACATAATGCCCCATAACCATTTCTATCTCATGTCTGTCTTCATAGACACCAATCCGTCTCTCCAGTTCTTCAATTTGAGCATCCAGCATCTTTTCATCCAGCATCCTGCTTCCCTCCTTTCGTTATTTACTGGTTACATTCCGGTTCCTCTTTAAAAAACCACTTTTCGTCTGACCATGTTTCATAGGGCTCCGGACATGTTGGAATTACTCTCTGGAGATATCCCGCTGGCGAATAGCAGTGATTCCATGAGGGCGGCGCATCCGTCGCTCCCGGCATTTTCCCCATATAAGTCCATTTAAAATAATCCTTGATCCATCCCTTATCATAATCGGCTTTAATATCCATGATAATCCGATAATGATACAGCTTCCACTGGCCGTCTTTCCGGATAAAATCGTAGGCATACCGAATGAAATTCCAAACCGAAACAGGAACCCCCTCTTTATTAACAACCGTCTCTGCCCCCGGAGATATCCAGACACCATGTGCTGTCTGCCTGTCTTTTGCAACCTCAATCATAGGTGTCGTCTGCCAATGGCACAGATAGCTTCCCTCATTCCTCTGTATTTGATAATTAGAATTGAACAAGTTCTCTATAGCCTCCCTCCCCACGAAATTCCCACGGTCAGCAATCTCGCAGGAGACATCCGGCACATCCAGCGCATAATAATTTGGCCATCCGCTCATATGCTTCTGGTTATGGTTTGTCTCTGATGCATACATCAAAGCTTCTATTTCCTGTCGATCCTCATAATATGCAATCCTCTGTTCCAGCTTTTCCAATTTTTTAAGTTTTTCTTCAAGTGTTTTTTTATCCATTTCATCCACCTCTTTACAGCTTCTTGGCTGGAGCATACTGCGGCTGGTTCGCAAATATCCAGTCTTCACCATCCCAAGTTTCATAGGGCTGAGGGCAGGACGGAATGTCTTCCTGAATAAAAGATGGTGTGCAGGGATTATGCCAGGTCGGATCCTCTTCTGTGCTTCCAGGCTGTTTTCCCAAAAATACATACCTCACATAATCCTTGCACCAGCCTTCGTCATAATCGCACCTCACATCCACAAACATGCGCAGGTGCCAAATCTTCCATTTCCCATCTTCTTTGATAAAATCATTCGCAAACCTCACAAAATTCCACAGCGCATGTGCCTCAGCCTTGCTGTCTACCACTGACTCGGCCCCTGGGCATATCCAGGCCGTTTTTGCCGTCCTGCGATCCTTTGCGATTTCAATAATAGGCGTCGCCAGCCAATGCATCCTATAGGTTCCCTGATAAAATTTGATGGAAGCCTGTTCTTTCAAAAATTGCTCCACCTTTTCAGGCCCAACAAACCTTCCCATATCTCCCCATTCAATGGAAACATCCGGCTGCGATACTGCAAAGAGTTCCAGGTTCCTGACCATGTTTCTTGGATTGTCACGCATTACATATTGCGCCATTACCATTTCTATCTCGTGGCGATCCTCATATCTGCCCACACTGTTATCTATTTTTTGAATCTTTTCTTCAATTGCTTTCTCTAGTTCTTTTATTTCCATCCGTTTTTCCTTTCTTACGATATTCCATTTCAGGCTCTTCTGCAAAAATCCAGCCGTCATCTGTATAAGAGCTATAGGGTCTTGGACACGTTGGAATCACATACTGCAGATACCCTGATGGCGCGTAGCAGTTATTCCATATGGGCGCCTCCTCACAGGCCCCCTGCATTTTCCCCATATAATCCCAGCGATAATAATCCCTGTTCCAGCCCTTGTCATAATCAGATTTCATGTCCATGATAATGCGGTAATGCCAGAATTTCCATTTTCCATCTTCTTTGCAGAAATCCACACAGAAATGAATAAAATTCCAAACTGCAACCGGCACTCCTTCTTTGTTGACAACCGTCTCTGCTCCAGGGGAAGTCCAGTGTGCAACGGCTGTCTTTCCATCTTCCCCTATTTCAATCATAGGAGTAGTCTGCCAGTGCATCAAATAACTTCCTTCATTTCTCTGTATCTGGTAATTCCCTTCAAATAACTGTCTGACATTAACTTCCCCCAGATACCGTCCTCTGTCAGCTATTTCGATAGATACATCTTCCTGCCCAAACGCATAAAGCCTCGGGGTTCTGTGCATATTCTTCTGGTTATGGTTCATGGAATATGTAAACATCAACCGTTCTATTTTCTGCCGCTCTTCGTAATATGACAATCTGCGTTCAAGCTCCTGTAGCTTCTCCAATTTTTCCTCCAGTCTCTTTTTATCCATTTTTCACCCCTTCTTTGTTTATAAATAATTTATAAACTTTTTGTCTTGTTTATATTCTACTTCAATTATTCCTCTATGTAAATATACGTTTTTTATAATTATTTTGTCATATTATTGGTATATTTGCATAAATTATTTCTAATTTTAAATATTTTTCACTTTTTTCATTTGCAATTTCATCTTCTATTTCATGTCGTGTTTATAAATTGAATATAAATATTTATAAATAGTTTTTCAATATTATTGACAAATTATTTTAAATGCTCTATTCTATTATTTAGCAATGCAATTTTTTTACATATTTCAAGTGTTTTTGGAGGTTATAATGACACATAAAGAACTGGCAAAAAAATTAGGGATTTCTCCATCTACTTTGTCTTTAGTTATTAACCATAAGCCAGGGATCTCCGATAATACCCGCAAGAAAGTATTAAAAGAGCTTTCAGATATGGGCTATGATAATCTCTGCAAAATCCGGCCATCCAACAGCAAAAATATTTGTTTTGTAATATATAGAAAAGACGGCAGCATCCTGGACAACCACCTTTTTGATTACCAGATGCTTGCAAGCCATACAAAAAGAGCCAACGAATTAGGTTATAACACTCTATTGGTAAACATTGACAAAAACGATAATCCTGTCAAACAATTTGAATATTTATCAACCTTAGACTGTTCTGGTATTGTCCTGTTCTCCATGGAAATGGATTATGAAGATTTTATTCCGTTTGCCGAACTCAATATTCCAATTGTCTCGCTTGGCAATTCTGTAGGAAAAATTCCATTTAGTTCTGTAAGCCCCAATAACGAACTGGGAGCTTATCAGGCTGTTGAATATCTGGCGGAATGCGGACATTCAAAAATTGGATATCTGCAATGTATTGCGAGAATCCCTCTATTTGAAAACCGCAAATTCTATTTTTTGTCTGCTTTGCGCGAATTTCAGGTTGATTTTAATGAGCGTTACCTTATCACGCTCAGATATACCGAAGAGGGAAGTTATCAGGATTTTAAAAAATATCTGACAGAACATTCTCGAAGCGAACTAGCAGATGCCTATGTCTGTGATGACGATACCATAGCTATAGGCGTGCTTCGGGCGTTAACAGAAGCCGGGTACAGAGTTCCTGAGGACATTTCAATCATCGGCTTCGAAGACAGGCCTGGTTCTGCACAAATCCAGCCTCCTTTGACTACAATCCATGTTTCCAGGGATATGATGGCTGTCAGCGCAGTCAATGAATTAATCCGCCTAATCAATCTGCCCGCAAACACAGATGGCTTTCCGCAGACAATAAAATATCTATCGGACACCTCTCTGATGATACGTGGCTCTGTAAAAACAATCCTATTTTAATTTATCTAAGCCGCACAGATCAAATACGGTCCGCACACCATTCTCAGATGTGCGGACCACGTCCTTTTCCCAGCCATAAATCCGGGCTGTCCCCAGTAAGCCGCATAGAATCAGGCTCTAACGGAAAGTACATTTGTGTTTTCTGTTCTGTCCGTTTTATCTGCCAGAATATTGGCCGAATTGTACAGCTGGAAATAGATTCCTTTCTGTTTCATCAGCGTATCATGATTTCCTTCTTCCACAATTCGATTTCCGGAAAGAACCAGAATCCTGTCAGCGCCCTGAATTGTCGTCAGCCGATGCGCAATCGTCAGTGTCGTCCGGCCTTCCGCCAGCTTATCAAGAGATTCAGCTACCAGATGCTCACTCTCGTTATCCAAAGCTGCCGTCGCCTCATCAAGCAAAACTACCTTGGGGGCTTTCAGCATAACGCGCGCGATGCTGATTCTCTGTTTCTGGCCGCCAGATAATTTTACTCCCCGTTCTCCCACGTAGGTATCGTAGCCATCCTTCAGTTCTTCTATAAATTCATGCGCACCAGCCATCTTTGATGCGGCAATGACTTCTTCTTTGCCTGCTCCCGGCTTTCCATATGCAATGTTCTCATAGACACTTCCAGAGAAGAGATATACATCCTGCTGCACCACTCCTACATTTTCTCTCAGGCTCTCCAGCGTAACCTTTTTGATATTCTGGCCATCCAGCAGAATTTCTCCTTCTGTTGCATCGTAAAAGCGTGGTATCAGATTGCATAGAGTTGTTTTCCCACCGCCAGACGGTCCTACCAAAGCAACCTTTTCTCCTGCTCGAATCGTGAGATTGATATCTTCTAGTACTGGTGTATGGTCGTCTGGATATTCAAAGGACACATGTTTGAAGGTAATCTCTCCCTTTACATTCTGAAGCGGAACGGCTCCCGCCTCATCGAAAATATCAATCTTAGAATCCATTAATTCCACAAAACGCTCAACTCCCGTCATGCCCCTTTGGAACTGCTCCGCAAATTCGATAATGCGGCGAATGGTGGTTAACAGCGTTGAGACATACAAAATATATGCCACCAAATCAGCCGGCGTAATCAAACTCTTCAGCATAAAGATTCCGCCTGCCACAATGACAATCACATACATCAGTCCATCAAAGAAACGAACCGTACTCTGAAAAGCTGCCATATAGCGGTAGCTCAGCCGTTTTATTTTCAGGAATTCCTGATTATCACGGTTGAACTTTTCGAGTTCAACAGCTTCGTTTGCAAATGCCCGAACCACTTTATTTCCCAGCAGGCTGTCCTCAATTCTTGCGTTCAATTCACCAATCTGGTTTCTTTGAAGCTTAAAAGCCTTTTTCACCTGTAAATTAAAATACGTGCAGGACAGCACCATGATCGGAACCATTGCAAAAATAATGACAGTCAGAAGCAAATTAATCCTTGCCAGAATCACAAAAGATACCGCTGCCTTGAGAAATGCAATAAAAAATTCTTCCGGACAATGATGAGCAAACTCTGTCACATCAAACAGATCGCTTGTAATCCGGGACATAATCTGTCCCACCTTCGTATTATTAAAATAGTTGTCCGACAGCTTCTGCAAATGCTCAAAAGCGTCCTGCCTCATGTCCGTTTCAATCCGGCTCCCCATCACATGTCCGTTATAGGCCATGAAATAATTCGCCGCCACATCAATAATCTTCAAAACAAAATACAGGCCTCCTATCCTGAGAACTGTATTCAAGGTGAAGGCCGCCAGATTGCTCATACCTATATTTGTCAAATACCGCATAATCATTGGAAGCACCAGCTCACATACAGTTGTCAGCGAGGCGCAAAACAGATCCAAAAGCATGATCCCTACATACCTTCTGTAATATGGCACAAATCTTTTTAACAGCGTACTGGTCTTTATTGTTTTTACATTCATAGTCTTTATCCCATTCTTTATAATCTGTTACACTATAAAAGCCATGATGTTGAAGCATCACAGCTTATAAAAATCCCAGGAACTAAGCTATACCTATTTTCTTCGTATTCGTTTTGTTCATCATTTCCCCGTCCAAAAGGACGCCGGGCCCTCCGGCAGGCAGCCAGAGGGCAGGACGTCCTTCTCTTTTTTTCTATTCTGTTATCTTATGCCGCTTTCCGCTTTTCAGGAGAATAATTTCTCCTTGTATACGCCGTCCGCGATGAGCTTCTTAAAAGAATCCACTACGGACTGCTTATCTTCCTTGTAGGTCACGCCAAACCACCGGTCATGGGTCTCCAGAACCTTGACCGTGGCGCGTCCCTCCTTCAGAAGGCCTCCGATGATGGAGGGGAGCAGGTACTCGGCCTTGATATCGCCGGGCTTTAACCCCTTCAGGAACTCCGTAAAGCCCTTTTCCACCTCATCCAGGAAATCCGGCGTCAGTCCCCACATATTCATGGACACATAGCCCTCCGCGTCGATGGGAACCAGCGTTCCGTCCGGTCCCGGCACGCCTGCGCCGCCGCCCGGCAGCTTCTCGATGCCTCCAGTCTCCACCACGTCTGTCAGATACCCGTCCTTCACCTGACAGATACCACGGGTCACGGCTCCGTTGTCGCTTAAGGTATTCCCCAGGATGAAGCCCGCCATGCAGAAGTCAAATTTTCCGGTATCCTCATGCTCCTCCACCAGATAATCATGCACCCGGACAAAGGCTTCCTTGCCGTAATAGTCGTCCGCGTTGATCACGGCAAAGGGCTCCTTCACAATGCCCTTGCAGCTTAAGACCGCCTGGCCGGTGCCCCAGGGCTTGGTCCGTCCCTCCGGCTTTACGAAGCCCTCCGGCAGATTGTCAAGCTCCTGGAAGGCGTATTCCACCTCCACCAGCTTCTCGATCCGGTTTCCGATGATCTCTTTGAAATCCTTCTCCAGATCCCTTCGGATAATGAAGACCACCTTGTTAAATCCAGCCTCCATGGCGTCATGGATAGAATAATCCATGATAATCTCGCCGTTCGGTCCTACCGGCTCCAGCTGCTTGATTCCGCCGCCGAATCTGCTTCCGATTCCGGCCGCCATCACTACCAGTGTTGTCTTTTTCATGCTCTTTCTCCTTATATCTCTCAGGCTTATACGCCCTTCATTGCATTGATGATATGCAGCACGCTCTCCTCGCAGAGCTCGTCGGTCTGGGCTTCCACCATGACGCGCAGCAGCGGCTCCGTGCCGCTCTTTCTCACCAGGACGCGGCCTTCCGTTCCCAGGCGCTCCTCTACCTCCGCGATGGCCTTCTGGACGGAGGGAGCGTTCAGCACCGCGTCCATATCCTGTACGCGCAGGTTCTGCAAAAGCTGCGGGTAAATCTTCACCTCGAACGCCAGCGCCGCCAGGGAGGCCTTCTTCTCCAGAATCACCTCCATCACCTTCAGGGAGGTCAGGATGCCGTCCCCTGTGGTGGCGTGCTTGCTGAAAATGATGTGGCCGGACTGCTCGCCGCCCAGCTGGAAGCCGTTCTTCGTCATATTCTCATAGACATATTTGTCGCCCACCGCCGTCTTCTCATAGCGGATGCCCGCTTTGTCACAGGCCTTGTAAAGGCCCAGGTTGGACATCACCGTGGTGACGATCGTATCGTCTTTCAGCGCTCCCTGCTCTTTCATGTACTTTCCACAGATGTACATGATCCGGTCGCCGTCCACCACCTCGCCGTTCTCATCCACAGCGATGCAGCGGTCCGCGTCCCCGTCATAGGCGAAGCCCACATCCAGCTGCTTCTCCTTCACAAATTTCTGCAGCACCTCGATATGGGTGGAACCGCAGTTCGTATTGATATTCGTACCATCCGGCTCATTGTTGATCACATAGGTCTTCGCGCCCAGGGCGTCGAACACGCTCTTGGCGATGGCGGAAGCGCTGCCGTTGGCGCAGTCCAGGCCGACCCGCATGTTCTTGAAGGAACGGGTGGGCAGGGAGATCAGATAGCCGATATAGCGGTTGCGCCCTGCAGAAAAATCGACCGTCCGCCCGATATCTGCTCCCGTCGCCAGGGGCCGCTCCTCGGTCCTGCCGTCGATGTAGGCCTCGATCTTCTCCTCCACCTCAGCCTCCAGCTTGTGGCCCAGGCCATTGATTACTTTGATTCCATTGTCGTTAAACGGATTATGGCTGGCGGAAATCATGATGCCGCAGTCAAAGCCCTCGGTGCGCACCACATAGGACACGCTGGGGGTCGTCGTCACATGCAGCAGATACGCGTCCGCCCCGGAAGCCGTGATGCCGGCCGCCAGCGCGTACTCGAACATATAGCTGCTCCTTCTCGTATCCTTTCCAATCACGATTCTGGCTTTATGCTCTCTTCCGTAATACCAGCCCAGGTATCTTCCTACCTTAAAGGCATGCTCTACCGTCAGCTTTACATTGGCTTCCCCGCGGAAGCCGTCCGTACCGAAATACTTTCCCATAATATACTCCTTTAAAATATTTCCTACTTATCTGTTTCTTTCCCAATTCCAGCGCTGCGCGCCGATTTCTGCCGCATTCTATTATAGCAAATACCGGGAATTTCTCAAGGTTTTTTTCCGAATTTCCTGTCAGCCCAGTCCCTCCATTTGTCCCATTTTTCCTTTGGCACACCCATAAAGTACATTACCGCGCACAGCCACGCCGCGTAAAGCGGCACCAGAAGAAGCTTCACTCCCAAATGCCTTTTTCCCTTCTTCATTGGATCTCCTCCTTTTTCTTTCACAGCAGTTCCCGCACAGCCGCCTCATACTCTCCCAGCGTCTGCGCCTTCTTGATTCTTTTTGCGGCCTTCTCTGCTCCCGGGAATTCCCGTATCTGGTAAAACCACAGCTCCTTCATCTTGAACAGCACGTTGCGTTCGCCCATATCCCAGGCCTGATAGCCCTCCAGCACCAGCTCATGGAACCGACGGAAGCGTTCTCTTTTTTCCCGCTCCGTCATCTCCCCCGCCAGAAGCCCCGGGTTCCGGATCAGGCCCCGGCCCAGCATGATCCGCTCCGTCTCTGGAAAATCTGCCAGAAACGCCTCCACGCTGTCTCCTGTAAACAGGTCTCCGTTATAGCAGACCGGCGCGCAGCTCTCCCGCTGCGCCAGGCGGTACTGCCCCAGATCCGGCGTGTTATTATAATAATCCTGCTGCACCCGCGGGTGCACGATCAGCTCCTCCAGGGGATACCGGTTGAAAATCTCCAGAAGCCTTGGGAACTCCTCCGGGCGCTCCACGCCAAGACGCGTCTTCACCGAGATCCGAAGCCTTCCGTCTCCGCCTTGTTTTTTATCCAGTTCCGAAAACACGGCGTCGAAAAAGCGGTCCAGCTCCTCTGGAAACGCCAGGAAGCCGGAGCCTTTCCCTTTGCTCACGACCGTCCGGGAGGGGCAGCCCAGGTTCAGGTTGAGCTCCCGGTATCCGAAGTCCTGGAGCGAAGCCGCAAGCTCCAGGAAGCCCTCCGCCCGGTTTGTCAGGATCTGAGGCACCACAAAGAGCCCTCTGTTATTCTCCGGCAGAATTTCCTGAAGCTCCCGTTTTTTGAAGCTGCGCTTTTCATGAGGCTCCAAAAAAGGGGTGAAATACTTCTCCAGAGCGCCGTATACTGCCGCCTGGGCGTTCCGGTACACATAAGTGGTGATGCCCTCCATGGGGGCGAGGTAATATTTTATCTTCCGGGCGGCTGCCCCGCCCGGGCTTATCTTTTCCGTGTCCATTTTGCTGTCCATTTCCCTGCGTTTCTTTTTCTCTATTTTACCAGAACCGTCCCGGAAAAGAAACCCGGATCTTCTGCGGTTGACCGCTTCCTATTTTTGCGCTATCCTATAAGAAATACGCGGCGGCTGCCCTTCCCTGAAAGGAGGCTTCTGACAGCCGCTTTCCCCGGAGGTTGATATGTATACGATTTCTCTTTTGCTGCTGGCCCTGTTCAGCATTTATATAGGAGTTTTCTCGCTCTTTCGGTGGGACGCCTCATGGCTTCGGGAACTGGATACGGTTCCGGCCCGGATCCTGTTCGTCCTGGTCTTCGCCCTATTTCTCCTGGCGGCCCTTCTGATCATTTTCCGCCTGATCCGGAAGCTGTCCGAGAAGAACCGAAAGCGCCTTACCCTCCTTTGCATGCTCCTGCTCGCCGGAGGGCAGCTTCTCTTCCTTGCGCTCATACAGCCGCAGCTTCGCTATGACCCGCTGAAAATCTTCGACATGGCGGTGGAAATGCTGCGCACCCACACCATCTCCGGTACCTACGAGACCGGCTATTTCGCCCGCTATACGAACAACTATCCGCTGACGATCCTGACCTACTGGTTCCTGCTTCTTCTGTCAAAGCTCGGCGTCCCGGAAAGCTGGTTCATGCCTGCCGTCCAGATCGTCAACGTAGACTGCATCACCCTGTCCATCTGGCTGGGATACCAGATCGCGAAAGAACTGAAGGGGAAGCTTTTCGCCTCTTTCTTTCTGGTGGTCTGCGCCATCTGCCCCCTCTCCTATGTGTGGGCCGGCTATTACTATACTGCCACCTGTTCCATGCCCTGCCTGATGGGGATCCTGTACCTGTATCTCCGCCTCCGGAAAGACTGCTCTTCCAAAGCAGGGCGAAAAGCCCTTCTTCTCGCCCTCCTGGGCCTAATCACCGTCCTGGGCTTTAAGCTTCGTGCCACGGCGGCTATCGCGTTCATCGCCGTGATGCTGGATTTCCTGCTTAGTCTCTGGCGAAAACGGCGAAACGGCCGGGAAGGCTTCCTGGCTTCCTGTAAAAGCCATGGGAAAGCCTGGGCCTTGTCCGGGGCGTCTTTCCTGTTGGCAGCCTCGCTGGTTCTTGCCCTTTTTTCCGCCGCCACAGAGCGCTATGTGCAGTTCGATTATAAAAACACCGGTTTTCCGCCCATCCACTGGGTTATGATGGGCGCACGCTGGGACGGCGCCTTCGATCAGAATGACGAATTCTACACCTCCAGCTTCGAGACAAAAGAGGAAAAGACTGCGGCAGATCTGAAAGTCCTAAAGGAGCGCATCGCGGAGGCAGGGCCCCTGGGCCTTATCTCCCTGGCCGGGCGGAAGCTTCTGAATACCTGGGTGGACGGAACCGACAATTATCTATATGAAAACGACTATGGCCACTATTCTAAGCCCTATGACTACCTTGTGGGGGACAAGAGCGGTTTTCTCACCCTGTATTCCCAGGCTTTCCGCGCCCTGAATATGCTGGCTATGGGCTGCTGCGCCCTTCTGGCCTTCGTCCGCCTGAAAAGAAGGAAGGAATATCCGGGCCTCTTTCTCGTCCAGCTCACGGTGCTGGGTTGCATGGCCTTCCACCTGATCTGGGAGACGAATCCGCTTTACAGCATCAGCTTCACCTTCCTCTGCCTGCTGCTGCTGGCAGACGCCGTCTCTTCCCTCTTGGAAAGCCCGGCGGCGGTTCCGGCTCTGAAAAAAGCCTGGATGGGCTGCGGGGCGGGCTTTGCCGTCCTGGCAGTTCTCCTCTTCCTGGGCAAAAAGGAGCTGGTGGAGACGCCTATCGAGGCCTGGGATTATTCCGTCAACCAGTACCAGTACGCCGGAGGCTACGACGGCTATGTGGACTCCTACGACCAGACCTATGTCCAGACCTTTACCACGGACAAACCCTTCAACCGGATTTCCATCCAGGTCATCAATCCCGTAGGGCCCTACAACCAGTCAGCCTTTACAGTCCTCCTCACAGATGAGGATGGAAACATCGTCTACCGCAACGACCGCTTCCTGTCCGGAATGGTCGAGCTTATCAAAAACTCCTATGAGTTCGTGCTGGATGAGATCGTCCCTGACGGGCCCACGGCCTACACCCTGGAGATCGCCCCCGGCTATATTAAGGGGGAGGACAGCCTGGAATTTCTCTCCTACAACACGGGCAACTGCGACCTGTACGCAGGCGGCTCTCTCACCATCGCGGGAGAAGAACAGAAAAAAGGCGACCTGGCATTCGCGGTCTACGAATACGAGGTCACCACTTATTTCAGCCTGAAACAGTATGCGGTTATCTGCGCGGGAATGCTGGCGCTGGCCGCAGGCATCACCTTTGGCATGCGGCGGTATTTCCGGGGGCCGCGCGCCGTGTCCCGCACTCCCATCCAGAGCCCCTGAGCACAGGCGCTTTGAATGGATCAGCTGCCCTGATTTCCCAGCAGCAGATAGCTTCCATTCTCATACAGCAGCTCTGCTCCTGCGAGCGCCTGCCGGTATTCCTCATAATGAGCCGCGTCGATGTATAAGACTGCCGGCTCTTTTTCTTTCAGGAATTCTTCCACGCCTCCATCCGCGCAGTGGAAATCGCCGCTGATCTCCGCCAGAAAGAGCATATTCTGATCCCAGCTTCCGATATCTGCCGGATCTTCACCCGGCACAAAGACAAAGGCCTTCTCTCCGGCGTACTTGGAATCCCGATCCACGCTTTCCTGGATAAAGAGCTGGAAGGGATCCCCGTGGGCTTCCCGGATCACATGCAGGTAAGAGTTCCACATATAATACCCGATCCCGGCCATGCAGCCTGCCGCCAGAACCCAGGCAGCCAGACCAGCCGCCAGAATTCCCCCTGGCGTCCGCAGGAGCCTGGGGCGCAGCGGGCTTTCCCGAACCTCTCCGCTGTCCTGAAGCGCCAGCGGCGCCCGCAGCGCTTTTCCCAGGAAAACGGCGGCTCCCACAGCCAGAGGAACCGTGCAGGGATAGCAGTACCAGATGAGCTTCGTCCGAACCAGGGAAAAGCCAAGGAAAGGAACCAGGAACCAGAGCAGATACCCAATTACCTCCTGAAGAGTTCCGCTCTCCCAGGCCTTCCTCCAGGTCTGCGTCCTCCAAAGCCAGACCAGGCCGGCCAAAAGCCCCGCCGCGCAGATCAGCAAAAGCCAGCGGTAGATAAAACCTTCCGCCCCAAACACAGTCTCATAATAAAACGAAAACGGAAACTCGTTTCCTTCATAGTTGGCGCTTCCGGTCCGTGCCAGCAGATCTACCTCCACCATCTTCCGCAGAAAGAAGAAGCCATCCTTCGTAAACCGCCAGCCAAACCAGAGAAGAAGCGGCGCAAAGACCGACAAAAGGAAGCCCCCCCACTCCTTTGCCTTGAGCCGGAACAGTTCTCCCGTTCCCAGAAGGTACAGGCCGCCCACGGCCGCGATCATCCCGGCGTGCCAGCTCTTCGTCAGAAAAGCCAGGGAAAAGAAAAGGCCGCAGAGGTACAGCCGCTTATGGTTCTCCCGTATCCTGAGCATACAGAGCATCGCCAGAGTAAAAAAGAGCATATACAGCGCGTCCGCGTCTCCCGCCCTGGCAAGATGGGCGGAAAGGGGACGCTCATTGGCGCAGAAAAAGGCCAGCACCAGAATGGAAGCTTCCTTGCTGTACCGCTTCGCGAACAGGGCGCAGGCAGCTCCTGTGAGCAGATAGGCAAGCGCCGAGACAAAGCGCAGTCCCAGCACACGGTAGCCAAAAAGCCGGAAGCCCAGCACGATTCCCCAGTAGCTGATGGAAGGCTTTAAGTTCCAGTCGTCCGTCTGGTAGTTATAGGTATGGCGGATGTAATCGCCGTTTTGTATCATCTCATACGCGTTCACGCCATGGCGCGCCTCATCCCAGGAGTCCACATACTGCACGTCCAGGCAGCGGAAACAAAAGAAAGCCAGCGCGCATACGGCCAGCGCAAAAAATATCCAATAGTACCTTTCAAAAAAACGCAGAAGCGCCCGGTACAGCCTGATAGGCGCTTCCGCCAGCTTCCATGCCTTCATTCCTGCCATTTTTAAGCTTCCTCCCGTATCAGCCGCCCTCACCCAGCATAGATTTCAGCGTGCCGCAGTAGACGCTGTACATGACCGCAGCGAACTGGTCGTAGCCCGCCGCTCCTGGATGAAGGGCGTCTCCTTCCTCGAAATTTTCCGCGCTGTTGTGCATCAGCGCCAGCGGGATCAGCTCCACGTTCCGCTCTTTCCCGAATTTTTTCTCCATAGCCTGCATCAAAGCCATAATCCGCTTGTCTGAACGGTTTTTAAATTCTCCCTGGAGAAAGGCCGTTCCATCCTGGCGGATCATAGTCCCGATCTTCTCCTGATCCCCCCAGTAAATCGTATTGACCAGATAGATAGGAATGTCCTTATCATGATGGCGGATGTTGTCTATCATCTGCGCGATGGCATCTACCGTAGAAGATGGATCGTCCTGCAGCCCGTTCGTTCCCAGAAAGATCTGGATCACATCCGGATCCTTTCCGGTGTACAGCTTATAGTAGTTCCAGTCGAACATCTCCTGGACCGG
>CALWBB010000023.1 GCA_944375885.1 uncultured Merdimonas sp. | reverse complement strand
CTCAATGATAATTCCGATATCCTGATCCTCATCCCGGATAAGAATGTCGCTGTACCCGCTGCCCGCCTCCTGATTGGATTTTACATACCAGCCGTTTTTGAATCCCAGGATGCCCAGAAGGATACCGTGATAGAAATTTTCCTTCGTCGGCTTCCGGACAAAGGTATCCCGGATGCTGACCGTCCTGTTCAGATAAGCGGTAAACAGCCGCTCCACCTCCAGGGCGTCTCCAGCCTCCAGGGCAGAGCAGAAGGCTCTTAATGTCCCGCCGTCCTTCTCCACGTCCTCCTTGAACAGCGTCATGATCTGCCGGGTAAAGAGATTGCGGATCTCCCGGTTGGGAATCGCCAGCTCTATACTGTTTCCGTCTCCTGTTCCCCGCCGGGTCAGATAGCCTGTGGCAAACAGCACGCTCCAGATATGATCGATGGAATCATACAGCTGGTTGTAGGTAAGATCTTCATAAATCTCCTTTGACACACTTTCCCCGGCCACCAGAGCTTCCAGCTCGCCTCTCGTCAGGCCGTCTCCCAGCTTTTCGATAAAGTGCCGGACAATGTCGTTTCCGCTGGTGTTGGACCAGTAATCCTGCGGAGGCAGGCTTCTCCGGGTAAGAAGCTTATCCACATAGCTGACCACATCCCAGGGACAGTACACATCCGCCTCCCCGAACCGGTAGCCGTCGTACCATTCCTTCATGATCTCGTACTTATCCGTCAGCTCATAATACGCAAGCATGTCCTTTACTTCTTCATCTGTGAACCCGAAATAGGAATCACAGGCTTCGTCCGTAATGGAAAATACCTTGGTATTATTCAGTCCCGTGAAAATACTCTCCTTCGAGACGCGCAGGCACCCTGTCAGCACCGCGAAATGAAGACTTCCATTGGTCTTCAGCGCCTGCCCGAACAGGCTGCGGATCAGGAGCACCATTTCGTCATAATAATTCTGCTCATTTGCCTTCGCCAGCGGCACGTCGTATTCGTCAATGAGGAGTATCACCTTTCTGCCGTAATATTTCTCCAGCAGCTCAGACAATGTGCGCAGGCTCCCTGTCAGGACCGAATCATCCATGACAAAGCTTGCTTCCCCCGGCGCTCCCACATGGGTCAGCTGCTCATACAGCCATTTCTCTTTTTCGGACAGACGTTCATCCTCCAGGAGAAATTGAAAACGCATGGCTTCGCTTCCGATTACCGAGCACAGCAGAGAACGAGCCATCCGGTAATCGGAACCATTTACATCCTTCAGGCTGATCGATATCACAGGATACTGACCCATATGCTTTTCGCAGAGCTCTGCATCCTTCGCGATTTCAAGCCCGTCAAAAAGCTCCTTCTTACAGCCAAACTCCAGAAAATACTGGAGCATGCTCATATTCAGGGACTTTCCGAAACGCCTGGGACGGGTGAAAAGATTTACTTCTCCCCATTTGTGCAGCAGGTCACAGATAAATCCCGTTTTATCAATGTAATAGAACCCTTCTTCGCGAATTTTTTCAAATTTATCGATTCCCACCGGAAGCCGTTTCTTCTTCCCTGCGCTCATAAGCCAGTTCCTCCTTCTTTTCCCACGCCGCCGCTGCTTTCGTTTCTGCCGTTAAATCAAGCATAGTATAGAAAGATTTTTATGTCAAGCGCCGCCAAGTACCCGTAAAATATTTACAGGCTCCCCAAAAGCTCCCCCGTCTTTAGGCTGTACTCCCGCACCGTCCCGTCCTGGATCAGAAGATAGAAGCGCTCCCCGATGAAGGTGCCCCGGCAGCTGTCATAGGAGCCGTAATCCGTCCCCAGCCGGAGGTCCAGCCGCTGCGTAAACTGCCCGTCCTCGTAGGAATACAAAAGGTACGCCTGCTGATAGGAGCCTTCGTCCCAGCCCTGAACCTCGAAGCCGATCAGGTTCTGCTCCGTGTCGATCAGGAGGCTTCTGTGGTCATAGAGGGCCGGGCTGTAATCGTAGTCCGAAAGCACCAGCCTCGCCTGCTCGGAAAGCTTTGCCGGATCTGTCAAATCAAACATGGACAGCTTCAGCCCCTGCTGCTCCCCTGTGTCCTCGTCCGCCTCCATGCCCAGCCCAAACAGCAGCTCCTGCCCGTAAACGTGCAGGTATTCGGAAAAGCCGGTGACCTTCAGTTCCGAAAGGAGCTTCGGGCTTTCCGGGTCGCTCACGTCTACGGCAAAGAGGGGATCCGTCTGGCGGAAGGTCACAAAATAGGCTGTATCTCCCAGAAAGCGGGCGGAATAGATCTGCTCCCCTTCTGCCAGGCCGTCGATCTGCCCGGTAAGCTTCAGGTTTTCATCCAGAATGTAAAGTCCGCTGGAAAGGCCGTCGTCCTCCGGGATGATATATTCATAGCCTAGGATTTCTCCGGTCCTGTCATCCGTCACCCGGCGCTTTTCGCATTCCGTCACCGTGGTGACTGCCTGCAGGTACTCCCCGCTCTGATTCAGGCTGAACTGGCCTTCAATCCTTCCCGGGATGCGGCCCTCTGCCCTCGCCAGAAATCTCCCCTTTTCATAGGAGAAGCGGTAAAGCTGCGTATAGTCCTGGGCAGTCCCTGCCTCAGAAGCAGTCACGCCTTCCGCCCGGGTCCCTTCCGGCCGCCCGTACAGAATGCTTGCCCCATCCTCATAGATGGAGTGCCAGGAGGCCAGATAAATGCTGTCCGTACTCACATAGAAGGTTCCGTCAGAGGCCAGCATGGCCCGGCTGTCCAGAAGCTCCTCCGGCCTGCCCAAGTCGATGGACACCATGACCAGGTACTGCTCCGCGCCCTGGCCGTCCGGGCAGGCGATTTTTTCCGCCGGAAGGAGGCTGCCGCCTGCCTGCGGGATATAGGCCTCATAATCCTCCTCTCCGCTGCCCGGCTTCGGGGTAAAGAAGGTAAATCCGTAGAAATATCCCTCCGCCAGCCTGGAGGTGCGGTATGCGCCGTCCAGGGCAAAGGATTTTCTAAGGCGCGGGCTCTCCCGGTCCGAAATGTCATAGATGTGGATCTTTGTATACTGATTGTACGCGTAAAGGACATCGCCGCAGACCATTATGGAGGAGCTTTCAGAGCTCTCCTGCGCGCCGGCTTCTTCGTTTTCCTCCACGGACGCATCGGCGCCCTGTACATAATCTGCCGTGTAGTACCCGTCCTCCAGGACGATCAGCAGATCCTCCCAGACATAGAATTCCCTCGGATATTCAAATCTCCCTACAAAGGAAGCCTCCCGGAGGCCGCCCTTTGTGTCCACGATCTGGATTCCCCAGCGGGCTGCTCCTGTCTCCTTTTCCCCCTCACCAGCCGGATATTCTGCCAGCTGGTAGAGGTAGCGCCCGTCGTTTTTTATAGTGTCCGCCTCGTCCACTCCCTCCGTCTGTACATTCGTCTGCCCGAATTCCTTGGAGGCGCCATCTGCCGCAGGCGCTTCCATGCTTTCCTCCGCCGCGGCTTCAGGAAGAGCAGCGGCCCCATCCTCCGCGTACTGCGCGCCGGTATTCCAGATCTGCGTCCCGCTCCAGTGCGGTTCTAAAATCTCATAGATTTCCTCATAGCTTTTCTCCGCGAAGGTCAGTGTGTCCTGGAGCCCGGCCCCCGTCTCCGTTCCGCCGCCTTCCTGTTCTGCCGCGCTTTCCTGTTCTGCCGCGCCTTCCGCCTCCTGGCCTTCCAGGCCATTCTCTGCGGGAGCATCCATCTCCTCTGCCTGCTCTGGAAAAAGCAGTCCTGCCCGGAAGACTGCCAGCGCCCCCGCCGCCACGAGGCAGACGCAGGCCGCAGCCGCCAGCGCCCGGATCTGGAACCGCCCGGCTCTGCCCCGCCCAGTTTCCTTTCTCGGGAGCCGCCCTGCCCGGCTCTTTTTTTCTTCGCGCTCCAGTTCCTTTATCGTCTCGTCGATCCATTCCGGCTTCAGGCTTTCCGGAACCGACAGTCTTTCGCCGTCCGCCTTCAGCCTGTCCAGAACCTCCCTGCTTCTTTTCATAAGCTCTCCTCCTTCTCCTGAAGCTTCCTTTCCAGCTTCTTAAGCGCCCTGCGGTAGCGGGAACGGACTGTACTGTGCCTGCGGTTTAGGATTTTGGCAATCTCTTCGCCCTTATAGCCGCCAAACACGGTGAGCAGCACGATCAGCCGCTCCTCCTCATCAAGCCCTGACAGGAGCTCCAAAAGCTCCAGCCGCTCTGTCAGATTTTCCTTTGACGCCCCGGCCCTCTGCGCGTCCAGTTCCGCCGCCGGATCCGGGGACAAGACCCCATATCCGGCCGCCGTCTTTTTCCGCAGAGCCCTGCGGCATGTGTTGACCAGGATCTGAAGGATCCAGGCCCGGAAGGCCTCTTTCTTTTTCAGGCTCCCAAAGCCCCTCCAGGCCGCCAGCGCCGTATCCTGCACCGCGTCCTCCGCGTCGGCCGCGTTTCCCAGATAATAGTAAGCCAGCCGGTACAAATCCTGATATACCGTCTCATACAGTCTTCTGAACTCTTCCATTCCCACACCTCATATGCATATGACAGCCCCTTCGGGCAGGCCTCTTTCGATTTTCCCGGATTCCCCTGAAATGCATTTCTATTATATAAGAGTCTCACAGGAGCGTAAATGTTGCAAGGGGAAGAAAAAATCTGCGGAAGCTGTCGAAAAAGCAGGGGAAAATCCCCCTGGCTCCTCCCTTCCTTTGACATATTTCGCAGGCACCCCTCCCTATAATGAGGGGCAGAAAGAAGGTGGACTGTGTATTATGTGCTGTACATAGATGTGCTGTTTCTCCAAAACCTGCTGCTGGACTACCTGCTGCTTACGATCACGGCCAGACTTCTGAAGCTCTCCCCGGGGCGGATCCGCAGGCTTCTCGCTGCGGGCCTGGGAAGCCTGCTTCTGTGCCTGGTCTATGCCCTCTGGCCCCGGTGCCCGCTTCCGGCCTTTCTGCTGCTCCACGGAGCCCTTGCCATCATCATGAGCATTTTCGGCCTGCGTATCGCAGTCCGAAGCCGGACGCTTCTGGGCCGGGCAGTGATCCTGCTTTATCTGTGCGGCTTCCTGCTGGGAGGGATTTTCGGATGGCTCCAGGGAATGATAAGGCTCCCTGTCTATCCCTTCCTTGGCCTCTCGCTTCTAAGCTGCTGGCTTTTGTCGCTGGCGGCCCGGTGGCTATTCCAGTTCCGGCAGAGCGAACAGCAGATCTGCTCTGTGACCCTGGGCTTCCACGGCCGCATCTTACGGCTGCGGGGCCTGCGGGACACCGGCAATTCGCTCCGGGATCCCGTATTCGGGAAGCCGGTCAGCCTCCTGCACCGGGGGCTTCTGGAGGCTCTCTGCGGCACGGAGGAAATCCTGTATTACCCGGTTCCCTACCGGAGCGTCGGAAAGGAAAACGGCCTTCTGCCTGCATTTTACGCAGATTTTCTTCAGATAGAGACAGAGGACGGCCCGGTTCTTCGGACGGAGCGCCCCCTGCTTGGAGTTACAAAAGAACCACTTTCTTCCAAAAATGAATACGACATCCTGCTCCACCCGGATCTCTTTTTTGCCGCATCAGAAAATCCGCAGAACGAAAAGGCGTCCGGGCGGGCACGCCGACCCATCAATTTTTCAGGAGGAAATAACGACAATGCTGATTAAAGTGGCGATTCCAAACCAGATTCAACTGAAGCTCGTACCGAATTTCACCGCCTTCCTGACAGGAAAGCAAAACGACGTTCACTATATCGGAGGCGCGGAGGTGCTTCCCGCCCCGCTGGAGGCCGAGGAGGAGGCCCGGGCCATCCGGGAGCTTGGCACGGAGACAGGCAGCGCGGCCCGCTCCCTTCTCATCGAGCATAACTTACGCCTCGTGGTCTACATAGCCAAAAAATTCGACAATACCGGCGTGGGCGTGGAGGATCTGATTTCCATCGGGACTATCGGCCTCATCAAGGCGATCAACACCTTCAACAGCGGCAAAAACATCAAGCTGGCCACCTACGCCTCCCGCTGCATTGAAAACGAGATTCTCATGTATCTGCGCCGGAACAGCAAGACCCGGCTGGAGGTCTCCATCGACGAGCCCCTGAACGTGGACTGGGACGGCAACGAGCTGCTGCTTTCGGATATTCTGGGGACGGATGAGGACGTGATTTACCGGGATATCGAGACCGAGATGGAGCGCAAGCTCCTGGACAAAGCCATCGAAAAGCTCTCCGAGCGGGAGCGGACCATCGTGGAGCTGCGCTTCGGGCTGAAGAACCCCATGGGCCAGGAAATGACCCAAAAGGAGGTGGCGGATCTTTTGGGCATCTCCCAGTCCTATATCTCCAGGCTGGAGAAGAAAATCATCCGGAGGCTGAAAAAGGAGATTTTGAAATACGAATAAAAAGAGGCAGGTCAGGGGCAGCCGGTTAATACCGACTGCCCCTGACCTGCAGGCTGTTTGGACATATGCAGATTTTTTGTGCTCTGATATACAAAAACCTGTGCTGCCAGGCCAAAAACACCTCTTTTTCCGGAAAATCATATCAGAATTGTACATATGGAAAATTTTTAGTCTGCCATGTACAAAATTTAGCAGATCCTTGGATATACACAGCATTTTTTTCTGCATATGGAAAATGTGCGAATGAAATCACCTTTTTTCGCAGGAAAACGCCAGTTTTTCAGCAGAATTGTATAGTACAGGCGAATTTTTCCCTATATGTCTAAACGTAAAATGCGAAAAAAGCTCCCCAAACCTTCCTCACACTGCAATCCTCTTTATTTCAGGAACATCCGTATCATCTTTTCCTTCATCTGGGTGTAGGGCTGGTACCGCATGGGCAGATCCAGCCAGGTATATTTCTTCACGATGCTCTTCTCGTGGCTGAAGGTATCGAAACTCTTCTTCCCGTGATAGGATCCCATGCCGCTGTTTCCCACGCCGCCAAAGCCCATGGCCGAGGTGGCCAGATGGATGATGGTGTCGTTCACGCAGCCGCCGCCAAAGGAGGCCCTGCGCAGGAACAACTCCTCCACCTTCTTATTCTGGGTAAAGATATAGAAGGCCAGAGGCTTGGGGCGGGCGTTCACGAAGGAAAGGGCTTCCTCCATGGAGCGGACGGTCAGGATGGGCAGCAGGGGGCCGAAGATCTCCTCCTGCATGACCGCGTCCTCCGCCTCCACCCGGTCCAGGACCGCCGGGGCGATCTGCAGGGTCTCCTCCCGGCTCTCCCCGCCGAAGACCAGCTTGTCCGGATTCATCAGGCCCAGCAGGCGCTCAAAATGCTTGTGATTGATGATTTTCCCATAGTCCGGATTTTCCAGGGGAGCCTCACCGAACATGCGGACGATCTCTTCTTTGATATGAGCCAGAAGCGGATCGTGTACCCTCTCCTGCACCAGCACGTAATCGGGAGCCACGCAGGTCTGGCCGCAGTTCAGATATTTTCCGAATACCAGCCGCCTGGCCGCAAGCCTCAGATTCGCGCTCTCATCGATGATGCAGGGGCTCTTTCCGCCCAGCTCCAGGGTCACGGGGGTCAGGTGGGCGCTGGCCTTCTCCATCACCATCCGGCCTACGTTCACGCCGCCTGTGAAGAAAATATAGTCAAATTTCTGGGCGAGCAGGCCCTGGTTTTCCTGCCTGCCGCCCTCTACCACCGCCACGTACTCCTCCGGGAAGATCTCCCGCAGAAGCTCTGCCATCACCCGCGAAGTCTCCGGCGAATAGGCGGAGGGCTTGACCACGCAGCAGTTGCCTGCCGCCAAGGCGCCGATGAGCGGCTCCAGGGTGAGCAGCACCGGGTAATTCCAGGGCGACATGACGAGTACGACGCCGTAGGGCTCCTGCACTGTAAAGCTCTTCGCATGGAACTGAGCCAGGGGCGTGCGCACCCGCCTGTCCCGGCTCCAGGAGCGCAGATGCCGTCTCACATAGCCAAGCTCCGACAGGGTGAGCCCCACCTCACACATATAACTTTCCGTGCGGGATTTTCCCAGGTCCGCCTTCAGCGCCCGGCAGAGTTCCTCTTCCCTGCCCCGGATCGCCTGCTCCAGAAGGCTCAGGGCACGCAGGCGCGCCTCTATGGGAAGGGTCTTCCCTTCCGCGAAATAAGTCCTCTGCTTTTCCACCAGCTGCTCCAGCTTCTTTTCTGTATCCATATCCTGTGCTTACTCCTTCACCGCGTAATAAATCGCTTCCAGCTCTTTCCGGTTCATCAGCTTCGGCACGGGGTACAGGGGATTTCCCTCCCTGTCCGCGTGCTTCGCCATCAGCCGGATATCCTCCTCCTGAATGCCGGAGAGCTTTCTGGGAATGCCCATGGAATCGTTCATCTCCTGCACCCAGTCGATAAAGCGCTGCGCCGTCTCGGCGTCGCTCACCGCCTCGTCCACCACGCCCGTGTTCCGGGCCAGCCGGGCCAGCCGCTTCTCGCAGGCGGAGCCGTACATCCGAAGGACGATGGGCAGCAGCACTGCGTTGGCAAGGCCGTGGGGCGTCCCATACTGGCCTCCCAGGGAGTGGGCCACCGCATGGACGTAGCCCACATAGGATTTCGTAAAGGCCACGCCCGCGCAGTAGGCGGCTTTGAGCATTCCCTTGCGGGCCGCCTTATCCTGTCCGTTCTCATAAGCCGTCTTCAGATGCTGGTGGATCAGGCGCACGGCCTCCTCTGCCATCGCCCGGGTTTCCTTCGTGGTGGAGCCTCCGATATAGGCCTCCACCGCGTGGGTCAGGGCGTCCATGCCGGTGGTGGCTGTGATCTGGGGCGGCAGGCCCACCGTCTCATGGTAGTCCAGCACCGCGTAAAGGGGAATCAGGCTGAAATCATTGATGGGGTATTTATAATGCTTCTCGCTGTCCGTGATGACGGCCGCCAGGGTCGTCTCGCTGCCCGTTCCCGCCGTGGTGGGAACCGCGATCAAAAGTGGGAGCCTCTTATGTACCTTCAGAAGGCCCTTCATCTGGCTGATGCACTGCCTAGGCTTCGCGATCCGCGCGCCCGCCGCCTTGGCGCAGTCCATGGAGGAGCCGCCGCCAAAGGCGATGATGGCCTGGGCTCCATTTTCCAGATAGAGCTCCCTCGCCTCTTCCACGTTCCAGATCGTAGGGTTGGCCACCGTCCTGTCGTAGACGCAGCAGGCGATGCCATTCTCTTTAAGGGTCTTCTCCAGGAAATCCGTAAGGCCCATGGAGCGGATCCCCGCGTCCGTAACCAGCATCACGGAATCCACCTTCCATTTCCGGCAGACACCGGGAATCTCTTTTACCGAATGCAGAAGCTTGGGCTTCCGGTAGGGCAGAAAGGGCAGAGCCGCCCGGAAGACCTTCTGAAAGCTTCTGCAGTACACTTTTCTTAAAATAAACATCTTGCTGTACTCCTGTATCTTTGTTTCATTTTCTTTCTTATATTGCTCCATGTTTCCCAAAAAATCAAGAGTTTTTTGATAAATCAACAACCACTCTGTTACTATGAATAGTAACAACTGCTCTGCCAGACGCATGTGCCTATGAATCATAACAGACGCACCCACGCAAAAAAACCCTGCCGGAACCGCCGCTTACGCGGCTGCCTCCCGGCAGGGATCTTGTCATTCTATTCTTGCCATCCTATACAGCTTATTCTCCTACTTATTCCTCTGGAGGAACTCCGGTATCTTGATCTCCGTCTCCGGGATCTTACTCTCCGGGCGCTTGGGCATATTCAATCCGGGCAGAGGCTTGAAGGCAGGCGCCTCTGTCGATGCGGCGGTCTGGCTGTGGGCGGCCGCAGCCGTCTTGGCAGCCTGTCCCGGAAGCTTTCCAAAGCTGCTGCTCTTAGGCAGCACCTTGGTCGTACTCTTCTCATCCAGCCCGGTGGCAATCACAGTGATGGTCGCTTCATCGGTGTATGTATCGTCGTACATCGCACCAAAGATAATATTCGCGTCTTCGCCCGCCAGATCCTGCACGTAGCTGGCTGCGTCGTTGGCATCCATCAGGGCGATATCGCCCGAGATATTGATAATCACATGGGAAGCGCCCACGATGGTCGTCTCCAGAAGCGGGCTTGATACCGCCTGCTTCACAGCATCAAGAGCCTTGTCATCGCCCTTTCCAGTACCGATTCCAATATGGGCGATACCCTTGTCCGTCATAACCGTCTGCACGTCCGCGAAATCCAGGTTGATCAGAGCCGGCAGGTTAATCAGATCCGTAATGCCCTGCACCGCCTGCTGCAGCACTTCGTCCGCCTTCTTCAGGGCGTCCGGCATGGTCGTCCTGCGATCCACAATCTCCAGCAGCTTGTCATTGGGAATCACAATCAGGGTATCCACGCTTTCCTTCAGCTTCTGGATACCGGCCAGCGCGTTATTCATACGGGTCTTAGCCTCAAACTTAAAGGGCTTCGTCACCACACCTACTGTCAGAATTCCCATATCCTTGGCAAGACGGGCCACCACCGGCGCTCCTCCGGTTCCCGTACCGCCGCCCATGCCGCAGGTCACGAACACCATGTCCGCGCCCTGGATGGCTTCCTTGATCTCCTCAATGCTCTCCTCGGCAGCCTTCTCGCCGATCTCCGGCTTGGCTCCCGCTCCCAGCCCCTTGGTCAGCTTCTCGCCGATCTGAATCGTCCGCTCCGCCTTGCAAAGCTGCAGGGCCTGCCTGTCCGTGTTAATCCCGATAAATTCTACTCCGCCAATCTGCTCATCTATCATGCGGTTCACAGCGTTATTCCCGGCGCCGCCGACTCCAATCACGATAATCCTCGCCGCCGATTCCGCATCATTCATCATAATCTCAAGCAAGATTTTGCCCTCCTATCCCTGTCCTGTCTATCTGAAATATTCTTATAATATCTTATCTTCTGAATTTTCTCATACAATATATGATAACTTTTTTTCCATAATTAATCAACCTTTATTTATAAGTTTTCCAAAAAATATTTTTCCTATTCAAGCCCAGGCGGGTTTTCAAAAACAGCCAAAATGCGCGTCCTTCCGCCCTTTTCCGGCCCCGCTGAAAGCTTTTTTTGCGCCTCTTTTCCAGCGTCTTTTAGTCATCCAGCTCAAAGCTTATAAATTTAGAATCCTCTGTATAATTTTCCATGTGGAACACCCCCGAGCGGCCTTCCAGATCCGGATAGAGATCGTGGAGGCGTCCCACTTTCTCCTCCAGTGAGCCGCTGTTCCCAAGCGCTGCCCGCACCTGTCCAAAATGCAGGGTCAGGGACAGATCCTCCGAAAATTCTATCTGATCCGGCGACAGCTCATATTTCTTCACCAGCTGCGTGATCGTAAGAATACGGCTGAAAATCGAATCATCCTGCACCGCCAGCTTCTGGTAAAGGGCCAGCGAACTGAATTTCAGCCCCGAAATGCGGGGCACTCCCTCCTTCACCTCTGAGGAACATTCCACCACCACGCCGTCCTGGTCGAAATAAAAATTCGATCCCATATAGGCCACATAGCCCACAATGCTCTTTTCATAGACCCGGATCCGGACCTTCCCTGGGCTCTGGATGCTTATCTCCAGCTTGTCCACAAAGGGAATCTCCTCTGTGTCTGTATATTTATATTTCAGATAAAGATAGAGAGAGTTCGAGCTAAAGCGATCCGAAATAACCCGGTCACGAATCTCCTGCTCTGTGTAGAAGCTGTTCCCTGTCACTTCCACTTCCCGGATCTGGAACAGGGTCGCCGCCAGCACGCCTGCCAGCAGCAGCGCCAGCACTGTAGCTGCCGCTGCCAGAAAGCCTCTGCCCTGTCTCTCCCTTTTCTTTTTCCCGCGAATTCCCATAAACTCTTTCCTTTTCGCCTGACGCCGTGTACCCACCCTCCAGACTTTTAGTGTACCACAACTCCCATGTCTTTTAAATCCCTGATTATATTTTCATATCCACGGGCAATATAATGGTATTGGAAGATTCTGCTGGTTCCTTCCGCTGCTGCGGCAGCGATGCAAAGAGCTGCCCCGCCCCGCAGTTCCCAGGCCTTTAGACTGCATCCCAAAAGCTTTTTTACACCGCAGATTTCCGCGCGTGCTCCCTGGATACGGATATCTGCTCCCATCTTCGCAAGCTCCTCTGCTGTCTTAAAGCGGGCTTCAAAAATCCTCTCTTCGATGACGCTCTCTCCATCCGCCAGGCAGAGGGCTGCCATCAGCGGTGACTGGAGATCCGTAGGGAAGCCCGGATAGGGGGACGTGCAGACCGCAAAGCCTCCCCGGCTCCTCCCCGGACACCAAAGACACAGCTCCTCGCCCCTGCTTTCCTGCCGGACGCCCATCTGTTTTAACACCTGCCGGACTGCCCTGAGCTGCCCAAGCGGAACCTCCTTGAGGATCACCTTCCCGCCTGCTGCTGCGGATAGAAGCATATAGGTGCCTGCCACGATGCGGTCCGGCATAATCCGGTATCTTGCCTCATGGAGCCTTTCCACGCCCCGGATCCGGATCGTGCCTGTGCCTGCCCCCTCGATCCGCGCTCCCATGCAGTTTAAGAACCGGCAAAGTTCCACGATCTCCGGCTCCCGGGCCGCGTTCTGAAGCACCGTCACCCCTTCCGCCCGCGCCGCCAGCAAGACGACATTTTCTGTAGCCCCTACGCTTGGAAAAGGCAGGCAGATCCGGGCGCCGCACGGATGGGCGCAGACAGCCCGCAGGCCTTCCGGCCCCTCCTGAAGCTCCGCCCCCAGCTGCCGCAGGGCCTGAAGGTGCAGATCGATGGGTCTCTCCCCAATGACGCAGCCGCCCGGATAGGGAAGGCAGGCTTCTCCAAATCTTGCCAGCAGGCTTCCCAGCAGCATAATGGAGGAACGCATCGTACCAGCGTAAGCCTCCGAAGCCCGGCCGGGATGGAGTTCCCCCGCGTCTATCACAAGCCTGCTTCCTTCCCGGCGCATCCTGCAGCCATAGCCTTTGAGGAGCTCCAGCATGGCTCCCACATCCGAAATATCTGGACAGTTCTCAAGAACCGTGACTCCCGGGCTTTGCAAAGCAGCACAGAGAATGGGGAGCACAGCGTTTTTCGATCCCTGTATCCGCACCTCGCCGCAGAGCGGGCTTCCGCCCTCGATTTCCAGATAATCCAAAGCCTTTCCCTCCACGGTCTTTGCTATACCATTAAGATATGCCGGGGAGGGCCCTGTGGTTACGCCAGGACGCCCGCCTGGAACCGGGCCGCAGGCGCGGACAGCCCGGGCGGCCCAGCTGCGGCTCCTGGCGCGGACAGCCCAGGCGGCCCGGCTACGGCTCCTGGCGCACGCTCCGGGACACATTCAGGGCCAGCCCCATCTCCGACAGAAGGAAGAGCACGGAAGTCCCTCCGTAGCTTACAAAGGGAAGGGTAATGCCCGTATTGGGAATGGTGTTCGTCACCACGGCAATATTTAAAATCACCTGGATCAGGATATGTCCCATGATGCCCGCCGCGATGAGGCTTCCCAGAAGATCCGGCACGTGGACCGAGATCAGGAACAGCCGCCAGACCAAAAGCAGGAACAGAAGCATCAGAAGAACTGCCCCCGTAAGCCCCAGCTCCTCACAGACGATGGAAAATATCATATCATTCTGGGCCTCCGGCACAAAGCCCAGCTTCTGCATACTGTTTCCAAGGCCCGCGCCAAAGAGCCCGCCGGATCCGATGGCGTACAGCCCCTGGAGGGTCTGGTAGCCCTTCTCATAGGCCTCCGGATCGCGCCAGATGGCCAGGCGCTCCAGGCGGTAGGACTCCACGCTCAGGAACACCGCCAGAAAGCCGGCTCCCAAAGCCCCCATGGCGATGAACTGCAGATATTTCGGGCTGGCCGTAAAGACCAGGATCACCGCGATTCCCATGATGATGATGGCCGTACTCAGGTTATTCGTCCCCACCAGGCCCACGATGGGCAGGATGAGCAGCATGACAAGGAACATCTGCCGCAGGGAGGTCATTTTCCGCGCCCGGCGGCTGACCACCGAGGCCAGCAGCACAATCACCGAAAGCTTGGCGAATTCCGAGGGCTGGAAGGACAGCGGCCCCACCGAGATCCACCGCTTCGACCCGTTGTACTCGTCTCCGAAAAAGAGTACCGCCGTGGAGAGAAGCAGGGACAAAAGATAGCCGGGAACCGCCAGCTTCTCCCAGCGGTGATAATCGATCTTCGACACAGCGTACATGGCCGCAAGGCCCAGGGAGGTGGCGAAAAACTGTTTTTTCAGGTAATAGGCCTTATCCGCGAATTTGACCTGCCCGTTCCATGAGCTGGTGCTGTAAAGCATGACAAGTCCGAAGCCCACCAGGATCAGCACGACCAGCAGCAGACTGTAGTCGAAAGGCTCCCGCCTCTTTCTTTTCTCCCTTCCGGTGGGTTCCGGACCTGCCATATAACCTCCGTTTCCGAAAAGCGCCTTACGCGCCTTCCCTCTGCTTAATCTGAAAGCTCACGGACGTATTCTTTAAATAATCTTCCTCTCTGCTCGTAATTATCGAACATGCCCCAGCTCGCGCAGGCCGGCGACAGCAGCACCGCGTCCCCGGGTCTGGCCTTTTTCGCAGACACCTGCACCGCCTCCTTCAGGCTCTCCGTAAATACGATGTTCGTAAAGCCATGCCTCCTTGCCGTATCCGCGATCTGCTCCGCCGTCTGGCCCAGCAGCACCAGCCAGGTCACCTTTCCGCCGAAACACTCGATCCAGTCGTCGAAGGACACATGCTTGTCGTAGCCCCCGCCGATCACCACCGTGGGCCGGTTCATGGCCTGCACCGCCTTGATGGAGGCGTCCGTGTTCGTTCCCTTGGAGTCGTTGTACCAGGCCACGCCCTTTTTCTCCGCCACGAACTCGATCCGGTGCTCTACAGCCTGAAAATGGATGACCGTCTCCCGGATATTCGGAAGAGGCACGCCCATGGCCGCCGCGATAGCCACAGCCGCCATGACATTTTCATAATTATGGGTTCCCAGAAGCTTCAGCTCGCCGATATCGCAGATCTTCGTGCGCACGGCGTCGTCCTGGTACACGATGGAGGTTCCATCCAAAAATACGCCCTGATCCAGTATATGCTCCCGGCTGAAATACAGAACCGAAGCCTTCACCTGCTCCCCGAAGCGCCTGGTCTCCTCATCGTCATAATTGAGTACGCAGGTATCCGTCTCGTCCTGGTTCATGGCGATCCGCTCTTTGGCGCGGATATAGCAGTCCATGGTGTGGTGGCGGTCCAGATGATCCGGCGTGATATTTAAAATAGCGCTGACCTTCGGGTGGAAGGTCTCGATGGTCTCCAGCTGGAAGCTGCTGATCTCCGCCGCCGTGACGCTTCGCTCCGTCATATTCAGGGCCTCGTGGGTATAGGCTGTCCCGATATTTCCCACCACGAAGACCTCCGGGAACCAGCTTTTCAGGATCTCGCCCACCAGCGTGGTGGTCGTGGTCTTTCCGTTCGTCCCGGTGATGGCGGCCACCCGTCCCTTTCCGAAATGCCAGGCCAGCTCCACCTCGCCCCAGATCCGCGCTCCTCTTTCCCGCAGCTCCTCCACCAGCGGCAGATCCACCGGCACGCCGGGGCTTAAAACCACAAGCTCCGTCTCCCGCTTTACCTGCTCCGGAAGCTCTCCAAGGATGATTTCCGCGCGGCTGTCCTCCGGAAGCCGGCTTCTCACCTCTTCCTTCGTAAGCTTTCCATTGCTGTCGTAAAGCACCGGGGAAGCCCCTGCCTTCTCCAGAAGCTCCACCGCCCCGGCGCCGCTTACGCCGCTTCCTACTACCAGAATCTTTTTATCTGTAATCATCGTACTCTTTCCTCCCCTTTTCTACAGCGCCAGGATTCCCACCAGGCAGAGCAGGGCCGTCACAATGGAAAATACGGCCACCACCCGCGTCTCGGACCAGCCTCCCAGCTCAAAATGATGATGGATGGGCGCCATGCGGAAGATCCGCTTCCCGCCGCTGAGCTTGAAATACGTCACCTGAATCATCACGGAGAGTATCTCCACCCAGTAAATCAGGGCCACGATCAGGATGAAAATCGGCATATCCATCATATAGGCCGTGGCCGCCACAAAGCCGCCCAGGGCCAGGGAACCCGTATCTCCCATGAAGACGCTGGCCGGATAGACATTGAACAGCAGAAAGCCCATAAGGCTTCCCACCACCGCGCAGGTGATCGGGTGCAGGCCGCTCTGGGTTCCCACCGCTGCCACGGAAAAGAAGGTGGCAATCAGCAGGGTCACGCTGGAGGCCAGGCCGTCCAGGCCGTCCGTGAAATTGGCCCCGTTCACCGTGCCGATGATAGCCAGGAAGGCCACCGGCACCGCCAGCCACCCCAGGTGCAGATAATGGCCGGGCCAGAAGGGAATCAGCATGGCCATGTCCCCACCCTTCAGGTTATAGAGATAGAACACGAAAATTCCCGTCACCAGGAACTGGCCCAGCATCTTCTGGGGCGGCGTCAGCCCCTCCGAGCGGTGCAGCATAATCTTGATATAGTCGTCCAGAAAGCCGATGATCCCAAAGCCCGCCGTCACGAAGAGCACGGGGACAATCCGGGGATAATCCTTCACATAGATCAGGGACGTGAGGATGACGCCCGCCAGGATCATCAGGCCGCCCATGGTGGGCGTGCCCGTCTTCTTCAGATGGCTCTTGGGGCCGTCGTCCCGCTCCGTCTGCCCGAATTTCAGGCGGCGCAGCAGGGGAATCACCACCGGCCCCAGGGCCGCGCTGATGGCAAAGGAAATCAGTATCGGCAATATGATCGCAGCATTCATAATCGTTTACCTCTCAGGTCTTTTTCTTAAGCACGGCTTCCCGCCGGCACATCAGCATTATAAGCCTTTTGCCACCGCTGTGCAACTGTTTTACGTAGCGTCGGTGTACCAAGGGACAATACGGTCAAAAATGGCTGAATCCCCGCCCCTGCTGCGTTACTTTCACTCCGCGTACGCCCTGTACGCGTCGTTCAAGTGCCTTGCAGGGACGAGGGATTAGCTCATTTTTGACTCTGCGACCTCAGCCCTAGGAAATTCGCCTGTTTTCAAGGCAGACGATGGAGGCGTACTGGACGTACGCCGACTGAGGATAACGCAGAAAACAGGCGAATTTACAGGGCTGAGGCGTATTGCCCCTTGTACACCGACGCTATCGCTGTCCCTGTCTGCAGCTTCCTCTGAGGATACGGCGTCGGCCGTTACTATTCACAGCCGCCCCACCCACATGCGCACTCGTCGCCCCTCCTGGGCTCCAGTCCCGCTCCTTACGGAGCTAAGACTGCTTATGTGGGTGGGGTGACTGCTTCACAGTCCTGATTCAGAAATGATAACAGAGGCTTACATGCGAGCACGACACCTCTGTTATCATTTCTGAATCGGCTGTGAATAGTAACTGGTGGATTCCACCCCCAAATATGGCAGAATATTTTCAAAAATGTCCCGCACCACCGGGGCCGCTATGGTGCCGCCGTAGTAGACGCCCTGGGGATTGTGGATGATGCACATGGCCAGCACCTGCGGATCGTCCGCCGGGGCGAAGCCCACGAAGGAAGAAATGTATTTGTTCGTTCCCCGGGGCAGGGTCTGGGAGGTGGCCGTCTTCCCGCCGATGCGGTAGCCCTCGATATAGGCCTTATTCCCGCCGCCCTCCGAGACGACCTTTTCCAGAAGGAAGCGCATGGTCTCTGAGGTTTCCTCTGACACGATCCCTTCTGTGGTCTCGTAGCGGAAGCGCTTCAGAAGCTCTCCCTCTCCATTTCGGATCTCCACGCCGAAATGCGGCGTGACCCGGGTGCCGCCGTTGATGATGGAGCTCACCGTCGTGGCCAGCTGGATGGGCGTGATCTGGAAGGACTGGCCAAAGGAGATGGTCGCCAGCTCCACGGCTCCGATGTTTTCCATCTTGTGCATGATGGTCCCGGCCTCCCCAGGAATGTCGATGCCGGTCTTTGTCATCAGGCCGAACTGCTGGAAATAGTGGTAAAAATCCTCCACGCCGATGCGCTGTCCGATGTCGATAAACACCGGGTTGCAGGAATTCTCGATGGCCTGCACAAAGGTCTCCGTTCCGTGGCCGCCCACCTTATGGCAGCGGATCCGCCGATCCTCCACGATCCGGAAGCCAGGACAGCTGAAGGTATCCGTCAGAGACACCACGCCCTTCTCCAGGGCCGCGGCGGCCGTGACCGTCTTAAAGGTAGAGCCCGGCTCGTAGGTGTCGTTGACGCAGGGGTTCCTCCACATCTGGTTCAGCAGATCCTCCTTTTCCTTGGAGGTAAGCTGGCTGGTGTCTGTATTGGTATTCAGGGTAAAGGGATCGTTCAGATCAAATTCCGGCACGTTCACACAGGCATAGATTTCCCCGTTTTGGGGATTCATAACCAGAATTGAGACGTATGTGGCCTGCTTTTCCTCCAGAACCTTCAAAGCCGCCTGCTGGGCGTAGAGCTGGATATTGTAGTCCAGGCTCACATACAGATCATTTCCAGAGACTGGCTCCACCCGCTCCTCCCCCGCGTCGGCGATCTCCACGCCCCGGGCGTCCGTCTCTGTCAGGATCGTGCCGTCGATCCCCTGGAGATATTCGTCGTACATGACCTCCAGGCCGATGATGCCCTGGTTGTCGCTGCCCGTAAAGCCCAGCACCTTGGAGGCCAGACTCCCGTATGGGTAATACCGTTTGAAATCCTCGTCCACCTTCACCCCTGCCAGCTCATAAGCACGGATCCGATCCCCGATCTCCTTATCTACATTGGCCTTGATCCGCTCGATGGAGCTGTATTTCTCCACCTTCTTACGCACGTCCTCCTCCGCAAGGCCCAGCTCGCTGCTTAACACCTTTATGACGGTTTCCGGATCTTCGATCTGGCTGTGTACCACAGAAACCGTGCAGACAGTCCGGTTCGTGGCCAGCACCGTGCCGGAGGAATCCACGATTTTTCCCCGGGCGGCCTTGATGCTCCGCTCCCGCTCATGCAGATCTTTCGCCAGCTCCTGATAGTATTCCGATTCAAAAATCATCAGCTGCACCAGGCGGGCCGCGAGCCCTGCCATCATCAGGAAACAGGCCAGAAATACGATCAGGATCTTTTTCCGGTTATAGGTTTTGCATTTTGGATACATGAAAAGACCCCATAAACGGTTTGTTACAACCTATTATGAGGTCCTGGGTTTTATTCTTTTATCTGAGCGCAGAAAGCTGTCATTCTCCGGAAGCTTCCTCACCGCCTCCGGAGATCACAGCCGTCCCCTCTGCGTTTTCTGCATCCTCTGCATTGTCAAGGATCGGACTGTCTATGCCGTCCGGGATCTCGCCGCCCTCTTCGTCCGCAAGGTCTTCCTCCGTCGGCATGGTGACTGTCTCGCCCGTATTGGGATCAATCAGGGTTCCCTCTGGAAGCTCCTCTTCCTCGCCGCCTTCCGCGTCTTCTCCCTCCTGTCCGCCTTCCTCTTCTTCCTTCGCGGCGTTCTCGGCGTCCACCTCGTCCTGCATGTCTGCCGGGATCTCCTCTGTCGCGTAGATATTCAGATAGGGCATGGCCTCCTTCATGATATTCTTAAAAATCTCCTGGGCGTAGGAGCTGTCTGCCTGGGCATTGGCGTCCTCCGCGTTCGGCTCATCCACCACCACATAGCAGACCACCTGGGGGTTGTCCGCCGGGGCGAAGCCGATAAAGGATACCAGGTACTTTCTTTCAGAGCGCGGAATCTTCTGGGCCGTCCCGGTCTTGCCTCCCATGGAATAGCCCGCCACACGGGCCTTCCGGCCGGTGGCGTTGTTCCCGTTGGCATCCGTCTGGCCATACATGGTATGGTACAGGTACTGGCGGATAAGCGCCGATGTCTTCTCGGAGACCGTCTGCCGCACCAGAGTGGCGTTGATGCTTTCCACCGTTCCGCCGTCGGAATCCAGAATTTTCTTCACCACATGGGGCTGATAGTAATAGCCGCCGTTGATCACAGAGGAAAAGGCGGATGCCAGCTGGATCATGGTCACGTTGTAGCCCTGGCCAAAGGAGCTGGTCGCAAGCTCTGTCACTCCCAGAGTGTCCGAATTAAACACGCTCGTGGCATTGTTGACCTCCCCGGGCAGATCAATGTTGGTTTTTAAGCCGAAATTGAAAACTTCCTGGTACTTCAGATAATTTTCATAGCCGAGCATGGAGCCAATCTGCATCAGGGCATCGTTGCAGGAGAACATCAAAGAGCCCTCCAGGCTGATGATGCCATGGCCCGCCCGCTTGGAGCATTTGATCCTGTCCTGGCCCTGGACGACCACCTGTCCGCCGTCGCAGAGGAAGGTCATGGAATCCGAGACCACGCCCAGCTCCAGGGCAGAAGCCACCACCATGGGCTTGGCCGTCGAGCCTGGCTCATAGCCATCACTGATACAGAAGTTTCTCCACATCTGGTTCTGGAGAAACAGATCCAGTTCCGTCTGGGTCAAAAGCCCGGCCTCTTCCCGTCTCTCATACTCTCTTTGTGTCATATATTCCGCATCCACCAGGCTGTGAGGATTTGCTTCCATTCCATCGTAGAGCTCCTGGGAAATAAAGCCATTCCCCACCACGTCATAGGGATCGTTCAGATCAAAGTCCACATCTCCGGCCATGGCCAGGATCTCGCCGTTCTGGGGATTCATCATCACCACGCCAATATTCTTCGCCGCAGGACCCTCCACGTATTTGTCTGTATAATCCTCTATAAACTTATCGATGTATTTCTCCACGATTCCCTGGATCGTCGCGTCGATGGTAGATACGACCGTGTGCCCGTCTGTAGGCTGATGAAGAACTGTGGACTGCTCCAGATCTTCATTCAGGTATTTATAGCTTCTTCCGCTCGTCCCGTTCAGGATGCTGTTGTATTCCTGCTCAATCCCGGTCTGGCCCATGTCGCCAGTTACATTGTTTCCTTTCACTGTATATCCGAGGACATGGCAGGCCAGCGTGTTATAAGGATAACGCCGCAGATAGTCGTGTTCAAACCATACGCCCCTGATAAGGCTCCCGTCTTCCTCCATAAGCGCTTCAAATTCAGAAATCTCATCCTTGGTCAGCAGACGGGCAAGCACGATATAGCTGCTGCTCCTATTTTCATTATACTTTACCTGCAGTTCCGCCTCATCCAGTCCGAAATACTGTGAGAGAGCCTGGAGCGTAGCGTCCGCGTACCCCCTGTCCGGATACTGCTCCTCGTTTTCCGCCAGCACCTTCGCGTCCAGGATAAGATTGTAGACCTTCTCGCTGGTTGCCAAAACAGTGCCGTTGCGATCCAGGATATCGCCCCGCCGGAAAGGCAGCAGCGTACTGTTCGTATCCTGCTGGGCAAGCACCTTCTTCGTATACTTGTCGCCGTTTGTTTTATTGATATAGGCCAGGCGTACATTTACTGCAATCAAAACCAGCACTATTATTGTAAATAATAGTGCCAGCTTGCGTTTCATACGATCTTTGAGAAGCGCCTGACGGCGTCTCCTCCTTTTTCTTCTATCACTCAAATTTATCACCTGCTGATCGTGCCCAGTAAATCTTCCAACCCACTCTCTTCCTCTGGGATATCCGCGTACTGCTTCACATAGTCGCTTCCCTCACTGTCATACAGCACTACCTGATCCTCCTGGGCGTACACCATGCCCAGTTCATTGATGGCGATATCCCGGATTTTTTCCAGATCCACGGAGGTCATGACCCGGTTGTACTCGTCGTCATTCTCTTCCCGCAGCTCGGAAAGCTGTGTCTCCAGCGACGCGATGTGCTTCACAGATGCCGTATTATCCGCCTGGAGCTTAAGATACCCGACACATACCCACATAGTCAGCCCGCAGGCCGCCGCCAGGAAAACCACATATCCAAGGCTCAGGCCCTGGGCTCTTCGCTGTGCGGCCCTCCTGGCTCTCGCCTTTTGCCGCCTCTTTTGATCCTCCCGCCTGCCGCGCTTCGCGTGATCAGCGCTGCTCTGAAGCTTACGGACAGCCGCCCCCTCCACATAGCCTGTCCTTCCTCTGCTGTCATTTTTTCTTTTGTCCGTGTAAATGCTTCTGATCTCTGCCATAATATGTTTCCGGCCCTTCCTTAATCCGCCGCGGCTGTCTTCTCACCTTGCGGCCGCGTCCGTTCAAAAACGCGCAGCTTCGCGCTTTTGGCCCTTTTGTTTCTCTCAAGTTCTTCTTCGCCTGGAAGAATGGGTTTCTTAACAGCTGCCCTGCCCTTCGGTTTTTTACCACACACACACACAGGAAAGTTTGAAGGGCAGGTACAGGGGTTCTCGTTCGTCTTGAAAATCGTCTTCACAATCCGATCCTCCAGGGAATGGAAGGTGATCACGCAGATCCTCCCTGCTGGATTCAGCAGATCGATCATATCGTCCAGGGAGCTTTTCAGAACCTCCAGCTCATGGTTCAGCTCGATGCGGATCGCCTGGAAGGTTCTCTTGGCCGGATGGCCTCCCACGGCACGCAGCTTCGCTGGAATCGCGCTTCGGATAATCTCCGTCAGTTCCCCTGTCGTCTCTATAGGTTTCTTCTCTCTTGCCGCCGCGATATGCTTCGCGATGTTCCCCGCGAACCTCTCTTCTCCCAGGTCGCGGATCACCCGGTAAAGAGCTTCCTCCGAATAGCCGTTCACGATATCCTTCGCAGTCTTCGTCTGGCGCTGATCCATACGCATGTCCAGGGGAGCGTCCGTCCGGTAAGAAAAACCGCGCTCCGCCGTGTCCAGCTGATAGGAAGAGACGCCCAGATCCAGGACAATTCCATCTACCCTCTCGATGCCAAGCTTCTGGAGTACCTGGCGCATATCGCAGTAATTGCTGCGGACAATCGTCACCCGATCCTTAAATTCCTCCAGGCGCTTTCCTGCCGCCTCAATGGCGTCCGCGTCCTGGTCAATGCCGATAAGGCGCCCTTTTTCCGAAAGCCTCCGGCAGATCTCGTAAGAATGTCCACCTCCGCCCAGGGTCCCGTCCACATAGATCCCATCCGGCCGGATATGCAGCTGTTCTATGGTCTCATTCAGCAAAACGGATACATGTGAAAATTCCATAAGCTTCCTCCGGCTCTTTAGATGTCCAGGCCAAGCTCTGTCAGCTGTCCTGCGATCTCATCCATATCGATCTCTTCGTAATTATTATTCTCATTCCACTTCTGTTCGCTCCAGATCTCGATCCGGTTCGGGAGTCCAGCAAGGATAACATCCTTTTCAATCCCCGCAAACTTGCGCAAAGTAGCGGGAAGTAAGATTCTCCCCTGCTTGTCAAACTCGCAGGGAGTGGCGCCCGCGGTCAGGAATCTCACAAAAGAACGGGCATTCTTATTCGTCATCGGAAGCTTCCGGAGCTTTTCCTCATAGGCCTCCCATTCACCCGTCTCAAAGATGAAAAGGCAGCCGTCCAGCCCCCTGGTGACGATACACTCCTCACCGAGCTGCTCCCGGAACTTCAAGGGAATAATCAGCCTGCCCTTGGCATCTACCGTATGACTGTACTCGCCCCGGAACATGGCCTTCACCCCTCTTTCACCTGGTTCAGAGCTTCTAATCACCACTTTTCTTTACTC
>CALWBB010000022.1 GCA_944375885.1 uncultured Merdimonas sp. | reverse complement strand
GTCCAGATAAATGGTTTTGTCGATACAGGGGTTCATCGTGACAGTTAAAATCATAAAAATTCTCTCCCGGCAGCAGTCTTTGTACAATTCTTCTGAATATAGCTACATTATAGAAGTGCGGACAGGAAATGTCAAACAAAACAGGCCTTGACAGGTTATACCGTTCGGTATAGAATGAAACCAGAACAAAAGGCACAGCATAAGAGAGAAAGAAGGATGCCCGTGGACAACAGGGAGCGGATTCTGGAGACTGCTCTCGATCTCTTCTACGCCAGAGGCTACGACGCCGCAGGCGTCCAGGAGATCGCGGAGAAATCAGGCGTCACCAAGCCGACGCTTTACTATTATTTTAAAAGTAAATATGGTCTTCTGGAGCAGCTTCTGAAAAGCAGGGGAGAGCCCTTCCTGGAGCAGCTTCACGCGGCCTGCGCCTATCGGGGAGATCTGCGCGGAACCCTCTGCGCGGCCGCCGGGGCGGTGTCGGACTTCGCCAAAAGAGAGCCGCGGTTTGCGCTCCTTCTGGTGGCCCTTTTCTATTCCGCCAGGGATAACGAGGCCTACCAGGCGGTGCGGCCCCTGGTTCTGCGCCTGCAGGGAGACGTGGAGGAGATCTTCAACGAGGCTTCCGCGGATCTGGGAAATATGAACGGGCGGCAGAGGCAGTTTTCCTTAGGGTTTATCGGGCTGGTGATTCTCTATCTCGTGATGAAGCACGAGACGGAAGGGGAGAAGGGCATCGAGATTTCCGGGGAGGAGATCGAGGCTCTGGTGCATCAGTTTATGCACGGGATTTATTCTTAGGGGGCTGTGCGCAAGAAAATCGGAGGAGGAACTATCATGTCAAAATGGTACGAGGAAGCCATTTTTTATCATATTTATCCGCTGGGGCTTCTGGGAGCGCCAGAGCGCCGGCAGGATCAGGGAGAGGAGACGGTTCACCGGCTGCGTGATCTGGACGCGTGGGTTGATCATATGAAGGATCTGGGCTTTACGGCCACCTACATCGGCCCGCTTTTTGAGTCCACGAGCCACGGGTATGACACGAAGGATTACAGACGGGTGGACAGCCGCCTGGGAGACAATGAGGATTTCCGGCATTTCGTGGAGAAGTGCCATGAGAACGGCATCCGGGTGGTGGTGGACGGCGTGTTCAACCACACGGGCCGCGAGTTTTTCGCTTTTCAGGATCTGCAGAGGAATCGGGAGAATTCGCCGTACCGTTACTGGTACCAGGATGTGAATTTCGGGGGGAACAGTCCCTTTAACGACGGCTTCTGGTACCGGGCCTGGCACAACTGCTACGAGCTGGCGAACCTGAACCTGGGGAATCCGGAGGTCAGGAATTACCTGCTTGACGTGGTCCGCTTCTGGATTGACGAATTTGACATCGACGGGATCCGTCTGGACTGCGCCGACTGCTTAAGCTTTGATTTTATGCGGGAGCTGCGGAGCGCCACCGCAGAGAAGAAGGAAGATTTCTGGCTGATGGGCGAGGTGATCCACGGGGATTACGCCCGCTGGGTGAAGCCGGAATACCTCCATTCCGTGACCAACTATGAACTCTGGAAGGGACTTTATTCCGGCCACAACGACCACAATTATTTTGAGATCGCCCACACGATCCGCCGCCAGTTCGACGCGAACGGCGGCATCTACCGGGGCTGCCGCCTCTACAGCTTTGTAGACAATCACGACGTGGATCGGATCGTAAATACGCTGAAGGAAAAGAAGTTCCTGCGTTCCGTCTATACGCTTCTGTATACGCTGCCAGGCATCCCGTCCGTATATTACGGAAGCGAGTTCGGCGTGGAAGGAAAGAAGGAGTGGGGAGGCGACCAGCATCTGCGCCCGGCCCTGGACCTTGAAAAGCTGTCCGCGGAGCCGCCGGCGCCGGAGCTTCCAGAGCTTATCCGCAGGCTGGCGCGGGTGCACGCAGAGGAGAGGGCGCTGACGGACGGCGCGTACCGGGAGCTGCTGCTCACGAACCGGCAGTACGCTTTTGCGAGAATTCTTGGGGACGAAGCGGTGATTACGGCAGTAAACAACGACGACACAGAAGCACGCTTTGAGATACCCTGTCCTGTTCCGGGGACAGAAGCCGTGGAGGTATTCACGGAGAAGGCTCTGAAGACAGAGAACGGAAAAATCATATGGGAGATGCCCGCTTACGGAAGCGCCATCTTTATCGTAAAACAGGGGTGAGATTATGGAAGAAAAGAGAAAACGGAGCACAGGAGCAAAGAAAAACGCGGGGAGCGCGAAGAGAAGGGTAAGGCGTCCGGACGGCTTTGTGGGAGATCTGGACCAGTATCTGTTCGGCCAGGGAACGCACTATGATATTTTCCGGAAGCTGGGCGCGCACCCGATGACGGTAGAAGGGAAGAAGGGCGTGTATTTCGCGGTATGGGCGCCCCACGCGCTTAAGGTTCATGTGGTGGGGGATTTCGACGGCTGGGCAGAAGACAGCTGGCCCATGGACCGGCTGGAGCCTCTGGGCATCTGGGAGTGCTTTATCCCGGGCGTCCGGCTGGGATCCCTCTATAAATACCTGATCGAGACGAAGGACCACCGGAAGCTCTACAAGGCAGATCCCTTCGCCTTCTCGGCGGAGATGCGGCCAGGCACGGCTTCCCGCGTGGCGGATATCGACGGCTTTAAGTGGACGGACGGCTCCTGGCTGGAGAAGCGCAGGGAAAAGACGGTGACCGAGGAGCCTATGGCCATCTACGAGGTGCATCCGGGCTCCTGGAAAAAGCATCCCCACGGCCCGGACGAGGACGGCTTCTACAATTACCGGGAGCTGGCCAAAAGCCTGGCGGATTACGTCACCGAGATGGGCTATACCCATGTGGAGCTGATGGGAATCGCGGAGCATCCCTTCGACGGATCCTGGGGCTATCAGGTGACGGGCTATTACGCTCCCACCTCCCGCTACGGCAGCCCCCAGGACTTCATGTACCTGGTGAATTACCTGCATAAGAAAAAAATCGGCGTGATCCTGGACTGGGTTCCCGCTCATTTCCCCCGGGACGCCCACGGCCTGGCAGATTTCGACGGCCAGCCCCTGTATGAGTATCCCGACCCGAGAAAGGGCGAGCATCCGGACTGGGGCACCAAGATCTTCAATTATGAGATGAACGAGGTCAAGAACTTCCTGATCGCCAACGCCCTCTACTGGGTGGAGCAGTACCATGTGGACGGCCTGCGGGTGGACGCGGTGGCTTCCATGCTTTATCTCGATTACGGCAAGCAGTCCGGCCAGTGGGTGCCCAATAAGTACGGCGGCAACGAGAACCTGGAGGCGGTGGAATTCTTCAAGCATCTGAATTCCGTGCTCCTGGGCCGCAATCCGGGCGCCATGATGATTGCCGAGGAATCCACAGCCTGGCCAAAGGTGACGGATAAGCCCGAGAACGACGGCCTGGGTTTCACCCTCAAGTGGAACATGGGCTGGATGAACGATTTCCTGGAGTATATGAAGCTGGATCCCTATTTCCGCAAGGGGGCCCATCACCTGATGACCTTTGCCATGACTTACGCCTACAGCGAGAAATATATCCTGGTGCTCTCCCACGACGAGGTGGTGCACCTGAAATGCTCCATGTACAATAAGATGCCGGGCTATCCGGACGACAAGTTCGCGAACCTGAAGGCGGCCTATTCCTTCATGCTGGGACATCCCGGCAAGAAGCTGCTCTTCATGGGCCAGGAATTCGCCCAGCTGCAGGAGTGGAGCGAAGCCAGGGAGCTTGACTGGTATCTTTTGAGCGAGCCGCGCCACCAGCAGGTGCAGAACTATGTGAAGGCCCTTCTGCACCTGTACCGGAGCCACCCCTGCCTCTACGAGCAGGATACATATCCGGAGGGCTTCAAGTGGATCAATCCCAACGACGCGGACCGCAGTATCTTCTCCTTTATGCGCTTCGCGAAGAACGGCAGGAGGAGCCTGCTCTTCGTCTGCAATTTCACGCCCATGGCCCGGCCGGATTACCGGGTCGGCGTGCCCAGAAGGAAGCAGTATAAGCTGGTGCTGGACAGCGACGCGGCAGAGTTCGGCGGCAAAGGGGAGGAGAAGCCTCTGATCTACAAGGCCGTGAAGGGCGAGTGCGACGGCCAGCCCTATTCCATCGCCTATCCGCTGGCGCCTTATGGAGTGGCCGTGTTTGAATTTTGATTTGCGTAATGGCGGAAAGGGGCTGTTGCAAAAGTAGATAAGATCATCTAACTTGATGATTTTGCGACACCCTCTTCATAGATCGGAGCAGGCGGAAAAGCTGGGCAGGACAATTCTTCCGTGCTATAAAATTTGACGTTGATTGGTTGACAGAAAAAGAGATTCTCTTTTATAATTGAATCAGATACTGACTCACGAGTTACTAACTTATAAGTTGGTAACTCGTGAGTTTATATAAGAAAAAATGATTTCGGCTTCGGAGAGGAGGAGAGCTGTGTTTTACTGCCGGGAAGAAGAGCTGCGGGCCATGAATCGGCGCTACGAAAGAGGAAATTTTGAATGCATCGTCATCTATGGGAGGCGGCGGGTAGGAAAAACGTCCCTGATTAATGAATTTTGCAGGGATAAGCCGGTGATCTATTTTTCTGCCCTGCATGCGTCGGCCCAGGAGAATCTGGAGGAGCTGTCGAGAGCCATCTATACGTTTCGGAATCCGGGAGCGCCTGGCGCGCCGTCGTACCGGAGCTATGCGGACGCGCTGGATGAAATTACACGGATCGCCAGACGGCAGAGGGTGATTTTTGTCATAGACGAGTATCCCTATCTCGCAAAGGCGCAGAGCTCCATTTCCTCGCGCCTGCAGCATCTGATAGATCACGAATGGCAGGACAGCGGGCTTTACCTGATCCTGTGCGGTTCCTCCATGAGCTTTATGGAGTATCAGGTGCTGGGCTATGAAAGCCCTCTGTACGGGAGACGTACGGCCCAGTTTAAGCTGCAGGCTCTGACTTATCGGGAAATGACGGCGTTCCACCCGCAGCTTTCCTGTGCGGATCAGGCGCTTCTCTATGGAGTGACGGGCGGAATCCCCCATTACATTAATAAGCTGGAGGTGGAGGACAGTATAGATGAAGCGCTGCTGGAAAACCTCTTCAATACCTCCAGTTATCTGTTCGAAGAGCCGGAAAATCTCCTGAAGCAGGAGCTGCGGGAACCGGCCGTATATAATTCCATCATAACCGCGATAGCGGGCGGCGCTTCACGTGCCAGTGCGATTGCTTCGAAAGCAGGACTGGAATCCTCCGTATGCGCAAAATATCTCCGCGTCCTGATGGAGCTTGGCATCTTAAGAAAAGAGACGCCCATAGAGGAAAAAAGTACAAAGAAAACGATATATTCCATTGAGGATAATTTTTTCCGCTTCTGGTACCGGTTTGTGCCGGGAAACAGGTCGGTCATCAGCGCGGGCCGCATCCGCCAGATATATGAGCGGGCTGTAAAGCAGTCCTACCCGGATTATATGGGTCTGATTTTTGAAAAAATGTGTCGGGAATATCTTCAGCGCTACGCGCAAAACCTGCCTGTCGTTCCAGGAGAGATAGGGCAGTGGTGGGGGACGGATCCGGAGCTTAAAAAAGAAGTCCAGATTGATATCGTGGGAACCTCTCTGGAAAGCAGGGAATATCTGATTGGCTCCTGCAAATACCGCAGTGAAAAAATTGGTGTGGACGAGCTGGAGCTGCTCCGCAGATATGCGTCCGTTTTCCGAAAAGGCGGGAGATTTCACTACTGCATTTTTTCCAAAGGCGGATTTACGCCGGCCCTCCTGGATCTGGCGGAAAAAGGTGAGGTGCTTTTGTACACGCTGGAGGATTTGTACAGATAAAGCGTGCCGTACAGGGAGAAAAGATCCTGTGCGGCACGCTGTTTTGCGGCGTCACTCCTCCTCTGTGGGCACAGCCGCCTTGTCGAGTGCCCGGCTGACCGCGTCGATGAGCACCTGGGAGGTGTACTGGTTTTCGGAAGCGTATGTAAGCCCTTCCAGGGACTGTGTGGCGCAGATCTGTTCCGCCAGGCTATCCAGGGCAGGCTCCATCAGAGGATACATGGTTTCCACGGCTTCGCTTACGTTCACCAGCTGGATGGATTCGATTTCGTCCGCGCTGACGGTCACGGCCACGTCGATGGCGCTGCCGCTTAACATGATGGAGGAGGTGTAGACACCCGGCACATAGACCCCGGAAGCATCAGCCGTGGCTTTCGTTCCGTCCTTCGGGGAAAACATATAGACCAGAAGAAGGATCAGAAGAATGCCAAGGGCCACGAAGATTCCCGTATAGATCAGTTCTTTCATGCGGAGGACGACGATTTTGGTTTTTGAGCTCAAGGAAAAAGCCCCTCCTGTAAAATTCGATTGCTATAAGGTATGAATGCGGAGGGAAAAATATGACGGGCGCGGCCCTTACGGACGCCGGAAGCCGCAGGGGCCAGAGGGCGCGGCCTGGTTCCGGAAATGGGCCGCGCCTGCAGGGGATGATCACGGGGTGTCTGCGCTTCCGTGGTGCTCGATGAAGCCCTCGCCCAGCACCTCCCGCACGTCTGTCACGATGACGAAGGCGTTCGGGTCGCAGCTTTTGGCCAGCTCCTTTAAGCGCACGATTTCCTTTTTAGAAACTACGCAGAGCAGCATGTTCTTGGAGTCGCCGGAGTACATGCCGGTGGCGGAGATGCCGGTGACGCCCCGGCCCAGCTCTTCCATGACGAGGGCGGCCAGAGCCTCCGGCTTTTCCGTGATGATGAAGGCGGCTTTGGAGAACTTCAGGCCGTCGATGATGCCGTCGGAGATCTTGGAGGTCAGGTAGATGGCGATGATCGCGTACAGGGTGATTTGGATGCCGTACAGGTACACGCCTACCAGGACGACGGCGGTGTCGATGACCCACAGGATATTGGAAATGCTGTAATGGCGCAGGAAATGCTGCACCAGGGCCGCGATGAGATCAGTACCGCCTGTGGTGGCTCCGGTGACGAAGACCAGGCCGATGCCGGCGCCCATGAGGATGCCGCCGTAGAGGGAGGCCAGCAGAAGGTCGTCCCCGGCCAGCGGGACTACGGGGAGGACAGAGAGCCAAAAAGACAGCATGACCGTGGCAAAAAGCGTGTGGATCAGGTAGCGCAGGCCCTTCAGGCGGATGGCGATCAGAAAGACCGGGATATTCAGGGCAAGGTTGGTGACGGACAGCGGGATGCCGCCCGGGATCAGGTGCTCAGTGAACTGCTTGACAATGATGGCGATACCGGTGAAGCCTCCTGTGACCAGGCTGGCAGGCTCCAGCACGGAAGCCGCGGCAAAGGCCACCAGGGCCGTGCCGATGATGATAAGCAGATAATTCCGGATCAGTGTTTTGACGGTTGTTCCTGACATGGGCGCCTCCTTCATGGGTGCTGATGTGGAAAAAAATCAGGCGCGCCAGCGCCCTTCCAAGATGCGTTTTTGTTCTTTCTTCTGACGCTACCACAGGAAATGAAAAAATGCAAGGCCCTCCGGAAGGAGAAACTCCGGGGCAAAGGGGAAAAGAAAAAAATTTGTGAACAATGTATAGGAAAAATCTAGGGAGCTCTGCTGGAAATATTTGAGGAAGTGCATAAAAAAATTTGCATTTCCTCTTTCCTTTTTTACAATTTTGCATTAATATATATGTTAGGTATTTTTTCGCTGCCAGAAAAACAGGAGTTTTTATTGTAAATATTGCCGGAAACAGGGGTGTGGAGAAGCCGGCGGAACTGTCAGCGATATGCACAAAACTATATAATTGAGAAGGAGCGGAGAAGTTTATGATTTCAAATCAGATACTGCAGAATACGATTGACGGGCTTAAGGGAATAACAAGAATAGATCTCTGTATCATAGACACGGAAGGAAAGGTGCTGGCCTCCACCTTCCCTGAGGCGGATTCTTATACTGGCTCCGTTCTGGCCTTCATTGATTCCCCGGCGGACAGCCAGGTGATCCAGGGCTTCCAGTTTTTCAAGATTTTTGACGAGAATCAGCTGGAATATATTCTGCTGCTCAATGGGGGGAGCGACGACGCCTACATGATCGGCAAGCTGGTGGTATTCCAGATCCAGAACCTTCTGGTGGCTTATAAGGAGCGCTTTGACAAGGACAACTTTATCAAAAACCTGCTTCTGGACAATCTGCTGCTGGTGGATATCTACAACCGGGCCAAAAAGCTTCACATCCAGACGGAGGTGCGCAGGGCTGTGCTGATCGTGGAGACAGGGCATGATAAGGATACGGGAGCCCTGGAAAGCGTGAGGGCTCTGTTTGGAACCAAGGCCCGCGATTTTGTGACGGCTGTGGATGAGAAGAATATCATCGTGGTCAAGGAACTGGAGGAAAATGAGGGCTATCCGGAGCTGAATAAGACGGCGAAGGTGATCCGGGATCTTCTGAACAGCGACGCGGAGCAGCCGGTTCGGATTGCCTACGGGACGATCGTCGGAGAGATTAAGGAGGTGTCCCGTTCTTATAAGGAAGCGCGCATGGCCCTGGATGTGGGCAAGATTTTCTTTGACGATAAGGACATTGTGGGCTTTAGCACCCTGGGGATCGGCCGCCTGATTTACCAGCTTCCGATTCCGCTGTGCAAGATGTTCATCCGCGAGATCTTCGACGGAAAGTCCCCGGATGATTTCGATGAGGAGACGCTGACGACCATCAACAAGTTTTTTGAGAACAGCCTGAATGTGTCGGAGACTTCCCGGCAGCTCTACATCCACAGGAACACGCTGGTCTACAGGCTTGACAAGCTCCAAAAGAGCACGGGCCTCGATCTGCGCGTGTTTGAGGACGCGATCACGTTTAAGATTGCGCTCATGGTAGTGAAGTACATGAAGTATATGGAAAATACGGATTATTAAGAAACCGCGCCGCCGGCTCTGCCCGGCAGCGCAGCCAGAACAAGGAGACCCAAAAATGATAGACCTGATAAATGTAAAAAAGGCATACGACACGGGCGTTCAGGCCCTGAATGGCGTCACCCTTCATATTGAGAGAGGTGAATTTGTCTTTATCGTGGGAGACAGCGGCTCGGGGAAATCCACGCTGATCAAGCTGCTCCTGAAGGAACTCGATCCAAGCTCAGGGGCGATTAAAGTCAACGGCGTTAACCTGAATAAAATGAAGCCCAGAGACATCCCCAAGTACAGACGAAAGCTGGGTGTCGTCTTCCAGGACTTCCGGCTGCTGAAGGATCGAAACGTCTATGAAAATGTGGCGTTTGCCCAGCGTGTGGTCATTACGCCCACGAAACGAATACGCAAAAATGTTCCCAAGATGCTGTCGCTGGTAGGGCTGGCGGAAAAGTATAAGGCATATCCAAAAGAGCTTTCCGGAGGAGAGCAGCAAAGAGTGGCGCTGGCCCGCGCTTTGGTGAATCAGCCCAATATTCTGCTGGCGGACGAGCCTACTGGAAATCTTGATCCGACGAATTCAAAAGAGATCATGCGGCTTTTGGAGACTATTAACGAGCGAGGAACGACCGTCTTGGTTGTGACACATAATCAGGAGATTGTGGACGAGATGAAGAAGCGTGTGATAACAATGCAAAAAGGCGTCATCATTCGTGACGAGCGCAAGGCTGGGTATACACAGCATGCGGATTAGTTCGATTGCTTACTGCGTTAAGCAGGGCCTGAAAAATATCTGGAGAAATAAAATGTTTTCCCTGGCTTCCGTCGCGACCATGTCCGCCTGTATTTTTCTGTTTGGAATTTTCTTCTGCGTGGTGGAAAATTTCCAGCACATGGTGCGCGAGATGGAGAAGTCTGTGGCGGTCACCGTCTTCTTTGACGAGGGCTTAAGCCAGGAGCAGATAGATGCCATCGGAGTGCAGATAAAAGCCCGGCCGGAAGTGTCTGACGCGGTCTTTGTGACGGCGGACGAGGCCTGGGACGAATATAAGGAGATTTATTTTGAGGAGGCCCCGGAGCTGGCGGAGGGCTTTGAGGATGACAATCCTCTGGCCAACGAGGCGCATTATGAGATCTACCTGACCGACGTGGAGAGCCAGGATGATCTGGTGACCTGGCTTGAGTCCGTGGAGGGCATCCGCAGGATCAATGAATCGGCTCAGGTGGCAGATATCCTGACAAATTTCAACCTGCTGGTGGGCTACATTTCTGTGGCGGTCATACTTCTTCTGCTCTGCGTGTCAGTGTTTCTGATTAGCAATACAGTCACCATAGGCATAGCGGTCCGGAGGGAAGAGATTGCGATCATGAAACTGATCGGGGCGACGAATGGCTTTGTGAAAGCCCCCTTCGTGGTGGAAGGCATCATGATCGGGCTGATTGGGGCGTCGATTCCCCTGGGGCTTTTGTATTTCCTGTACACGAAGCTGGTAAGCTTTATGGGAGACAAGTTTAATATCCTGACGGGACTTCTGCAGTTCCTTCCCGTGAGCGAGATGTTCCGCATCCTGCTTCCGACAGGCTTGGCTCTGGGCGTGGGAATCGGATTTTTCGGAAGCTTCTTTACCATCCGTAAGCACCTGAGGGTGTGAGAAACTTATTGGCGCGCGTAATGCGAAAAAAGACAGAGCAGTTAAAGGACAGCATATGAAAAGAAAGCGGATGTGCGGCGTCTGCCTGGCGGCGGCGCTGGCATTGACCTGTATTTTCACATCAGAGAAACTGCCTTGCGTAATGGCTTCCCAGGCTGCGGATACCAGCGATTTGGAAGCCCAGAGGCAGGAGACCCAGGACAGGATCGACGATATCAAGTCGGATATCGAATCGGCGGAAAATAAGATTGAGGAGCTGGAGAACAGCAAGAGCAGCCTTCAGGGTTATATCTCCCAGCTTGACAAGGAGGCCAATGAGCTGGAGCAGAGAATTCAGGAGCTGAACGGGGAGATCGAGAATAAGGAAGAAGAGGTAGAGCAGGCGAAGCTTGACCTGGAGGAAGCGGAGGATGTGGCGCAGCAGCAGTACGAAGATATGAAGATGCGGATCCGCTACCTTTATGAAAACGGGACGCCGTCCATGCTGGAGCTTCTTTTGACCTCCCAGAGCTTTGCGGACTTCCTGAACCGCTCCACGTACGCGTCCCAGATGACCAGCTATGACCGACAGATGCTGGATGAGTATATCGCCCAGAAAGAGGCGATCGAGGAGAAAAAGGCGGAGCTTGAGCTGGAGGAGGAAGAACTGCAGCTGCTCGCCGACGCTGCCAGTGAGCAGAAAAAAGCGGTGGAATCCCTGATCAGCGCCAAGAATGCCGAGATTGCCAGCTATCAGGCCCAGATAGACAGCGAAAGCAGCAATGCTGACGCCTATGAAAAAGACCTGGAGGAGCAGGAGAGGCTGCTTGACCAGATTGAGCAGCAGATTGCCGCAGCCGCAGCCGCGGCTGCCCAGGAGGGAGACGGGGACGGAGGCGCCTCAGGCTTTATCTGGCCTTGTCCCAGCAGCCGGCGCATTACCAGCTACTTTGGGCCCAGGCCCCAGCCGACGGCGGGCGCTTCCACCAATCACAAGGGAATTGATATCGGGGCCAGTTACGGATCGGCGATCGTGGCTTCTGCCTCGGGCCGCGTGACGACCTCCACCTACAGCAGTTCCGCCGGAAACTATATTGTGATTTCTCATGGAAACGGAATGTCCACAGTTTATATGCACTGCTCCGCCCTCTATGTGTCTGTGGGGGAGATGGTGTCGCAGGGCGATACCATCGCGGCGGTGGGCTCCACGGGCTATTCCACAGGAAACCATCTCCATTTTGGTGTCATTAAGAATGGAACTTATGTCAATCCGCTGGGTTACGTGGGCTGATCATGAAACAAAAGAAAAAAGCGTATATATGAAAGAAAAAAAGTTACTGCCGGACAGTAACAAAAAAGAGCAGGGCTGCTGTAGATCGCGCGCGTGGAGAGGATCCAGGAGGGCAAAGATTCTGCGGCAGCCCGCTTGACAGAAAGACGGGGACTACGGCATATGAAGGATAGAAAACAGTTTTGGAAGGGAATCGCGGCGGGTTTTATCATCACGCTGGCCCTTGTGGAGGCAGCCATGTTCGGCCAGGGCATCCTGAGGGATATGGAGGCCAGAAAGAAGGAGGAGAGCGGGCAGCTGAATCTGGCCGGGGATTCTGTGGAGGAAAAACTGGAGGAGATCCAGGCGCTGATGGAGGCGTACTATCTGGAGGATATTGACGCGGGTCAGGTGGAGGATTATCTCTACAAAGGCGCAGTGGCGGGACTGGGCGATCTCTATGCGGCTTATTATACGCAGGAGGAGTACCAGAGCCTTATAGATGCCACGAACGGGAGTTATTACGGCATTGGCGTAGAGATTTCCCAGAATATGTCTACCGGCATCATAACCGTCAGCCGTGTTTTTGAAGGCTCTCCGGCAGAAGAGGCGGGCCTGCTTCCAGGCGATGTGCTGTACCGGATTGCGGGCCAGGAGGTGACAGGAGAAGATCTGAACAAGGTAGTCGCACTGATTAAAGGAGAAGAATTTACGACAGTGTCGGTAGAGGTGGCCAGGAATGGGGAAAACGGCTATCTGGAATTTGAGGTAGAGCGGCGTACCATCGAGGTGCCTACAGTGGAATTTATGATGCTGGAAGAAGAGATCGGCTATATTGCCATTACCTCCTTTGAGGATGTGACCACAAACCAGTTCCTGACAGCCCTCGATACTTTGGAGGCTCAGGGCATGGAGGCTTTGGTTGTGGATCTCAGAAACAACGGAGGCGGCCTGGTGTCCAGCGTCTGCGCGATCCTCGACCGCCTGCTCCCGGAAGGGCTGATTGTCTACACGGAGGATAAATACGGGAACAGGGAGGAAGAGTACTCTGACGCGGAGAATTATTTTGACAAACCCATGGCGGTCCTCGTAAATGCCAACAGCGCCAGCGCCTCTGAGATATTCGCCGGAGCGGTCAAGGATTACGGCATCGGCACCCTGGTGGGTACGACTACTTACGGAAAGGGAATCGTACAGAAGATCTATCCCTTAAGCGACGGCACGGCAGTGAAACTGACGGTATCCAAGTATTATACGCCCAATGGGAATAATATCCATGGCACAGGCATTGAGCCGGACGTGGAGGCAGAGCTTCCGGAGGAGCTGCTGTACGCGGCGGATGTGCCGCTGGAGGAGGATACTCAGCTGCAGGCGGCCATCGAAGCGCTGGAGTTATAAATTGACAAATGCAGGGGACTGTGATACTTTAAAGTAAGAAAGGAAAATCCGTACCCGCAGAGGATGCGGTTTGATGAAACCAAAGGAAGAGAGGGATTTAAGGATGAAGGTATGTGGAAACTGCGGCAGGGAAGCGCAAGATGAGAGCATGTTCTGCAAATACTGTGGAGCCCGGCTGGATCAGCCAGTCCAGGAAGAGGCCCATCAGGAAGGGGCGCGCCAGAGGAAGTTCTGTCCAAACTGCGGGGGAAGCCTGGAGGGAGCTGTCGACTTCTGCCCCAACTGCGGGGAAAGGCTGCGCGGGGAGGCAGGCGGAGGAGCCCAGGGCAGAAGCCCGCAGGATGTGCGCAAGGGAGTGCGCAAACCGGGAGGAAAAGTATGGAAAATTGCTGGCGCTGTGGCTGGTCTCTGTCTTGCGGCAGTCCTGGTGGTGTGGCTGGCAGGCACTGTATTCGCTTCGCCGGCGAAGAAGTTCGCGGCATACCAGGAGAAGACGCTGCAGGCCCTGTTTGTAGATGGGCTTGCGGAAGCGGCGGAGGCGTATAACCAGTATATGCACCTGTCTACCGACATGACGCTGACGGCTTCCTCCAGCGATCAGGAGCTGGAGAGATATCTGGAAGACAGCGCCATAGAGCTGAAGGTGGAGATGGGAGAGGATTCCGCTCTGATTAACAGCGCCCTGACCCTGCTGGGAAGCCAGGTGGTGACTGCGGATCTTACCTATGACAAAGGAGTGGCTGGTTTTTATATTCCGGAGTTAGACGATACCTATTATACGGTGGATCTGGCGGAATTGGATGAAGGTTTTGGGCCTGAGCTGGAGAACCTGAAAAACACTGAGATTCCCGTAAAGGATCTGGAAAAGCTGGCGAATAAATATATCGGCCTGTTTGTGGATGTCGTAAATAAGGATAACGTCACGGTGTCTGATGAGAAGACGTTCTGGCAGGAGGAACTGCGCGAGGAAGTAAAGGGAAAGACGTATATTTTCGAGCCGTCTGCAGCGGAGATCGAAGATTTTATGCTGGTGCTGGCGGATACATTAGAGGAAGACGAAGAGCTGCGCGAGTTCATCATGGAAGTGCAGGGGGATAATCTTGCCCTGTTTATGGATGATTTTGAGGGTGAGATGGAGGATGTTATCCTGGATCTCTGCGACGAACTGCGGAATAATGCCAGCTACTTCGGCGACAGCATGGAAGGTATGCGCTGGGTCATGGGCGTGTCCGGAAATGAAGTGCTGATGCAGTATATTGAAAGCAGCGACGGAAGCAGCCGGTTTGGCTATGAGACAGATGGGAGCCGGACGGTATTCTATATGACCAATTACGGCGAGACCATGCTTATTGATATGGAAAAGGAAGGGAAGAAGGGCGAAGAGAACGGAAGCGTCGCTGTGTATACGGCAGGCACTGAGGTCATGGAACTGAAGTTCAGGGATATGGATGTGGAGAAGATGTCTGCCCTGCAGTTCCCCTATGGAAAATATGAGATGACGATGTATGGATATATGGGCTATACCCTCGAGGTAGAAGAAGGGGAGGACGGAGGCACCGATCATACGTTCACTCTGAGTATGGATCCTTACTACATGGGCGGCAGCATGGGAGGAGATTTAACCAGTGTGGAAATTACCCTGAACACTTCGGATAAAGATTCCACGGCTTCCAAGCCCAAGGCGCATGAAGAGGACATTACATATTATTCGGAGGCGGAGCTTTCGGATCTGGCCGATCATTTTGAGGAGATGCTGTATAATCTCATATATGACAGCGGCATCCTTTATGAATTGGGATATCTATGGTAACGGCGGAACCGCTCTGCGTGCTGGAAGATGTGAAAAAGCAGTATGGGAAAAAAGGCGTCGTGCTGGGACCGGCCTCGTTTGAGGTGAGGGAAGGGGAGATCCTGGGCCTGCGCGGTGTGAACGGGGCCGGGAAGAGTACGCTGCTAAAGATTATCGCCGGTATTCTGAAGCCAGACTCCGGGACCTGCAGGCTGTGGCCCAAGTGCAGGGGCGCCATAGGGTATGTGCCCCAGGAGACAGCTCTCTATGAGAGCCTGACCGGCCTTGCAAACCTGGAGTTTTGGGGAGAAGCTTACGGCCTGCCCAGGCAGGCCGTCAAAAAGCGCAGCCGCTGGCTGCTGGAGCAGACAGAGCTGGCAGAAAAGGGAGGGACGGTTGTCTCTGCCTATTCCGGCGGCATGCGCCGCCGCCTACATCTGGCTTCAGCCCTTATGGTTACGCCGAAACTTCTTTTGCTGGACGAACCTACTGTGGGCGCGGATCCCCACTCTGTGGATCTGATACTGGGCCTTCTAGGGCATCTGAAAAAACTGGGCAGCGCCATAGTATGGGTGACGCACCAGGAGGGAGAGCTGGAGCGAATCAGCGACCGCATCCTCACGGTGGACGGCGGGCGTGTGATCGGGGAGGAGATACAAGGATGAAGGGCCTGAGAGCGGCGCTGAAAAAAGATATACGCCTGTTTGTGAGCGGAAGCGGCCTTATGGCCCTTCTGCTCCCTGTTTTGTTGTTCCTGGCTCTGCGCGGGTCAGGAGGGGAACTGCTTCAGCCTCCTTATATAGAGGCGTTTGCGATTGCTGTCAGAGATGAGGATAATACGCCGATGTCACGTTCCCTGATCCAGCAGATAGAAGAAATCGAGATATTTTCAGAAGTTGTCCGCCCGGGACAGGAAAAGAGCGATGAGGAGTGCTTCAGCCAGGGATGCGCGGCAGTCATCACTATCCCGGAGGACTTTTTTTATACCATGTATTCCATGGAAAACAGCAGGGTGGACATCGTCCTGAACGGGGAAATGCCCCTGGAGTCCGCCCTGTTCCAGTCGGTCATTACATCGGTGATGAACATTATCGCCGCCGATCAGACATCGGCGAAAGCGGTTTACGGATTCTGCTATGGGGAACTTACAGATGAGCAGGAACGGGAACTCTGGAGAGAGACGTCGCAGCAGCTGATTCTGGACGCTCTGGGAAGACAGGGCGTGTTTGCAAATGCTATGGAAGCCGGGGACGCCTGGGAGAGTACTCAAAGAGGGCTTTTGGCGTGCGCGCTCAGCGTCCTCTGTATCTTCTTTTCCCTGACGGCAGTAAAGACGCTGCCGGAGGAATTTGCCCTGGGAATACTTCCCCGTTATCTGGCCGCCGGCGGAAGGCTGTGGGCTTTTGTGCTGTCAAAGCTTTTCACGGCGATGTTCCTGGCGGCGCCTTCGCTGGCCCTGCTGGTTTTGGCCTTCCGGCCTCAGCGTCCGCTGGCCCTGTGCGCGCTTGTGGCAGCCTTTTTTATCGCGGCGTTCGGGTGCCTGCTTCTTCTGGCGGCGTTCCTGAAGGATGCGGCGGCCGTCCAGAGAGCGGGGAACCTTTTGCTTCTCCTATGGCTGATGCTGGGCGGCGCCCTGTATGCCAGGGAATTCTTCCCGCCTTTGCTGCAGAAAGCGCAGATTTTGGCTTTGCCGTATTACATCCAGCAGGGGCTTAAGATGCTGGACGGCGGGATGCCATTCTTGTCTATTTTGCTGCGCCTGCTCCCGGCGCTGGCGGCAGGCGCGGCCCTGGGCTGCCTGGCGGTCTTCTGTCTGATTCACGGAAGCTGGGAGAGAGAGGACGCGGCTCCGGCCAGGAAACAGAAGCCTGGCCTGGGCAGGGGCGTTGGCGCTGACGCCGGGGATACAGGCTGTCAGGAGATGGAAAGAAGGAAGCGGTTTGCCCGGAGGCTTTGGGAGCTTTCCCTGTTTAAGCTGCGTGCTATGGCCGGAGGAGGCAGGAGCCTTGTGATTCTGGCGGCTGTGGTGGCTTTCTGCGGGCTTTTGGCTGGCTATGCCCTGAAAGGGGAAGGGGCGTCGAGCCTGAAGCTGTATGTAGTCCTGGAGGAAGAGAGCCCTCAGGCGCTGCAGCTGGCACAGCGCATAGAGGACTGCCCTGGAGTCGCCCTTATACGCGGCGCGGAACGGGAAGGGCGCAGGTACCTGGAAGACGGGCAGGCAGAGGGGCTGCTGCTTGTCGGCGCGGGATTTGAGGAGGCGCTGTACGGGCAGGAAGAACTGCCGCTCTATTATGAGAGCCACGCTTCTGCAGTTTCCGAACAGGCAGCCCGGGAGATTATAGCTGGGCAGGTGATCCTTCAGAAGGCCCAGGTACGCGCAGTGCAGGACGCGGAACGGATCCTGGGGCGCCCTCTCTCTGACGAACAGAGGGAAGAACTCCAGAAAGAGATGGACGAGCAGTGGGACGCGCTGCCGCCCCTTTACGAGATAGAGACCCGGAGGGGCACTGCGGCAAAGACGGCTGCGGCACTGCTCTCTCCCAGCCAGATGGGATTTGCCGCCCTGGCTGTCCTGCTGACTCTCTTGACATGGGGAGCATGGACGGGAAGAAGGGACGCCCGCGGCGTAGAGGAGAGGATGAAAGTGCTTCCAGGGGGGAGCTTCCTCTCTTACGGCAGCGATGCCCTGGCCTTGTGGACGGCTGGGATGCTTGCGGGGCTGTGCGCCCTGCTTCCTGCGGGAGAAGGGACGCTGGGAAACGCAGCCGTGCTTGCGGCGTATGCCTTCTGCGCGGCAGGAGCAGCCCTGGCGCTGTCGCGCTACGCAGCCGTAAGCGGGCGGATGGACGCGCTGGCTCCCTTTGCGGCGCTTATCACCTGCATAGTGGGAGGCTGCTTCGGGGATTTAAGTCAGATTTCTGAGGCAATGGGCAGGATTTCCGCCTTTACACCCCAGGGGCTTGCGCTGCGGGCGGCAGGCGGGCAGGGAATCTGCCTGCTGTGGCTGTGCTGTATGGGAATGGTACTGTTTCTGCTCGGAGCGCCGAAAGAAAAAGGAAAAGGCATATGGAAAAAGCAAATGAGAAAGAGAGGCGTAGAAAATGTTTTGTAAAAAATGCGGGCATGAGCTTAAAGAAAATGTCGCTTTCTGCACCTACTGCGGGCAGCCGGTAAAAGGAGGAACACAGCCGAAAAAGGAGGAACAGCCGGCAGGATACGAAGGGGCGGAAAAAGAGGAACAGCAGATGGAAGGCGGACAGCCAGCGAAAAAGAAAAAATCTCTGTGGCTGGTTCCCATTGTGGTGATGGCGGTGATTGCGGCCGCTTTGGCGGCGTTCGTCGTTTATTTAATCTGGGCAAAGGGACAGGAAGAAGATAGTTCCAGGGAGAAGGAGACTTTCGTGGAAGCAGGCGAAGCGGAAGGGGAGGCAAAGTCCGAAGGCGGAGCAGAAGAAGGAAGAGACACTCCGGAAAGCGCCGGGGATGAAGAGGCGTCTGCCGTTTTGACAGCGGACGTACAGGTGGTTTCCACAGATGTCAGCAGTTACCCGTTTGTGAAGGTATACCTGCGGGTGGACGATCCACAGACCCAGGAGATGGTGGAGTCCCTCGGCGCAAAGGCGTTTTCTGTCAGCGAGCGCCTGGAGGGAGGGGAATACCTGGCCAGGGAAGTCCGTTCAGCCGGGATTCTGGATGGAAACCAGGGCCTGAATATTGTTCTGGCAGCGGATAAGAGCGGAAGCATCGATCCAGAGGATATGGATCAGATCAAACAGGTGATGGAGGATTTTGTGCTGAGCCTGAACTATAATGCGGGGGATAAGGCTGAGGTTCTGGCCTTTGATTCTATCGTACAGCAGATGTGCGCTTATACGAATGACAGCTCCCTGCTCATCAACGGGATCCATAACATGTTTTCGGACGGATCCACAGCTCTCTATGACGCGCTTTACACAGGAATCGACCATGCCGGGCTGCAGGGAGGAGCCCGCTGTGTGGCAGCCTATACGGCTGGAACGGACGACGTGAGCAGCCATACCCCGGAGCAGGTTATCGAATACGCGCTTGCGAAACAGGTTCCTGTATATCTGATCGGAGTGGGGGATTCTGTGGATGAAAGCATTCTGAGGAATATCGCGGAGAGTACAGGGGGGCGCTTCTGGCACATCACTGAGCCGCACGAGCTGGAACAGGCTTTTCATGAGCTTTACACAGAGCAGAAAAAGCTGTATGTGGTGGAATATGAGAGTGACAGCAGCGCTGACAGCGGCCAGCGGCGGCAGCTGGATATCCGTGTCTCTGGAAACGGGTACCAGGGCGGGACGGAATTTGGATTTGAGCCAGTACACTTCTTAGGAGACGTGGAACACGCGTCGCGGTATGAGGTTTTTAAGGAGGATCTGACTTGGGAACAGGCGGCCCAGAGGTGCCGGGAAATGGGAGGCCATCTTGCGACCGTTACTTCGCAGGAGGAGCAGGAGACCCTGATAGGGATGGCAGAGGACGCGGGGATTGATTTCGTCTGGCTGGGAGGCTATACCTCCTATGACAGGGGCGGGAATGTATTCGGCTACTGGATGACAGGGGAGGTATTTTCCTATGCAGCCTGGTGCCGGGGCGAGCCTTCCAGGGCAGATCAGGATGGCACCGAGGAGCGGTACATCATGCTCTGGAATATCCCGTCTCTGGGCGGATGGACGTGGAATGACCAGAGAAATGATCCGGCCATGGCTTCGGAGGCCATGAAGGGCAGTATGGGATATATCTGTGAGTTTGACGGCTGACGTGCCTTTCCCGGGCAGATGCCATATGAAATGATTGTTCTGCACTGCGCTAAAAGTTCAAAATAATCATAAACTAAAATCCGGCTGTGCAAAATGCCGGATTTTAGTTTACATAACCGTATAAAACAGAGGTTTTGCTTGTGCGAAAATACGAAATTATCAAAAAGCCCATAAAACAATCATAAAATCCTGAAAACAATCATAAAAATGTTTGCAGGAATTGGAAGAGTTCAGTACAATAAGAAACATAGGAAACAGAAAAATATTTTTAAGAAAGGAAGTAACTGATATGTCCAAGATTGACGACATCACAAGAGACAGCTGGATCATGAGCACCTTCCCGGAGTGGGGAACTTGGCTGGTGGAAGACATCGAGAACGAGGTTGTAGCTCCCGGAAACGTAGCCATGTGGTGGCTGGGCTGCACCGGAATCTGGATGAAGACTCCGGGCGGAGCGAACATCACCATCGACCTCTGGTGCGGCAACGGAAAGAGAACCCACGGCGACAATAAGATGAAGCCGGGCCATCAGATGGCGAACATGTGCGGAGGCCGCCTGATGCAGCCGAACCTGCGCAACGTGCCCTTCGTCATTGACCCGTTTGCGTTCAAGCAGGTAGACGCGGTTCTGGCTACCCATTATCATCAGGATCATATGTCCGCAGAGTGGGCTGCCCACGTAATCAAGAGCGGCATGACCACCACCGATGAGAACGGCAAGGAGATCCCGGTGCCCTTCATCGGACCGAAGAAGTCGGTAGAGACTTGGATGAAGTGGGGCGTTCCGGCTGACCGCTGTATCACCGTAAAGCCGGGGGACGTAATCAAGATCAAGGATATCGAGATCGTTGCCCTTGACAGCTTCGACCGTACCTGCATCGTTACCACAGACGATACCAGCGAGAACCGCGAGGAGCTGACCGGCGTATGCCCGACCGATATGGATGACAAGGCAGTGAACTACCTGCTGAAGACCCCGGGCGGAAATATCTACCACTCCGGCGACTCTCATTTCTCCATTTACTTCGCGAAGCACGGCAAGGACTACGATATCGACGTGGCGTTCGGCTCCTTCGGAGAGAACCCCATCGGTATGCAGGACAAGATGACCTCCATCGACGTGCTGCGCATGGCTGAGAACCTGCAGTGCAAGGTGGTAGTCCCGATTCACTGGGATGTGTGGACGAACTTCCAGGCAGACTGCGAGGAGATTAAGCTTCTGTACGATTTCAAGAAGGACCGCAACGAGTACAAGTTCCATCCGTTCTTCTGGCAGGTAGGCGGCAAGTACACCTATCCGCAGGATAAGGACAAGATCTACTACCACCACAGAAGAGGCTTCGAGGACTGCTTCGAGCATCCGCAGAACATTCCGTTCCGTTCCTGCCTGTAATCAGCAAGTTTTGAATAGGCCGCTCTGCCCGGGCTCCGGGCAGACGGCAGCGATAGGAGAAGAGCTATGTTAAGAGAGTTTGTGGAAATGAAACATTACCTGTTCGCTGAGGAAGCGCCGGACTGGCAGGAAGCCATCCGCATGAGCTGCAAGTCCCTGGAGGCGGACGGTACGGTGGATGCCTGCTATGCCCAGCAGATTGTAGACTGTGTGAGCAAGTACGGCCCCTATATCGTAATCATGCCCCATGTGGCCATGCCCCATTCCCAGGAGGGAGCAGTCGGTGTAAATAAGACTGCCATCGGCTTCATGAAGCTGAACAAGCCGGTAAGCTTCGACCCGAATGATCCGGAGAAGGACGCGCAGCTGTTCTTCACACTGGCATCCTGCAACCCGGATCAGCATCTGAACAACATGATGCGCCTGTCCGAGATGCTGATGAACGAGGATCTGGTAGCGGAGCTTCTGGAGGCGCAGGGACCGGAGGATCTTCTGAGGCTTCAGGAGAAATACCTGGACAATAAAGAGAGCTGAGCTTTTGAGGAAATAGCGTAAATAAGAGGGAAAATACTGGAGGAAAAGTGTATGGATATTTTAATGAGAGCATGGTCGTATTTTGCTACGAACATTCTGCAGCAGCCAGCGTGGATGATCGGCCTGATCGTACTCGTTGGTTATGTGCTGCTGAGGAAGCCCTGGTATGATGTGCTGGGAGGAACCCTGAAGGCTGTCATCGGCTACATGATCCTGGCCGTAGGCTCCAGCGGACTGGTAAATAACTTCCGTCCGGTGCTGGTAGGTCTTGGCGAGCGTTTCAACTTAAGCGCTATGGTATCGACCCCTACTTCGGACAGAACGCGGTGACCGCAGGCGTGGAGGAAGTATTCGGGAAAAAGTTTTCGGATGTCATGATCCTTCTTCTGCTGGCGTTTATCATCAATATTATTCTGGTCCGTTTCCGCAAGCTCACAAAGCTTCGCTCCCTGTTCACCACAGGACACGTACAGGTGCAGCAGGCGTCCACCGCTTACTGGCTGATCCTGTTCGCCCTGCCTGGACTTCTGACCAATAATGTCGCCCTCCTGGCTGTCATGGCTGTGGTGCTTGGCCTCTACTGGGCGGTAGGCTCCAACCTGACCATCAAGCCGACCCAGGAGCTGACCGACGGCGCGGGCTTCTGTCTGGGACACCAGCAGATCATGGGCGTGGCCCTGTTCTCCTGGATTGCCGGGAAATGGCATGAGAGCGACGTAAAGAAGGGCAAAAAGGCTTCCAAGAAGATCGAGGATATCGAGCTTCCGGGCTTCATGGCCATCTTCAATGAGAACATGGTATGTACCGCCCTTCTGATGACCCTGTTCTTCGGCGCGATTCTTTTGCTGCTGGGACGTGACTATCTGGTGGAGGCGGAGTTCCTGGACAAGGATGCAAGCTTCCTGTTCTACATCCTGACGACCTGTCTGAACTTTGCCGTATACCTGGCAATCCTGCAGCTGGGCGTCCGTACCTTCGTAACTGAGCTGACCAACTCCTTCCAGGGTATCGCGAACAAGCTGCTGCCCGGCTCCATTCCGGCTGTAGACTGTGCGGTATCTTATGGATTCGGTTCCCCGAACGCCGTTCCGATCGGTTTCCTGGCAGGTGCTGTAGGACAGTTCCTGGCTATCGGCGCCCTGATTCTCTTACAGAGCCCGGTACTGGTAATCGCCGGATTCGTGCCTGTTTTCTTTGACAACGCGACCATCGCGGTGTATGCTAATAACAGAGGCGGTCTGAAAGCTGCGATTGTGCTTCCGTTCATCTCCGGCCTGTGCCAGGTATTTGGTTCCGCGCTGATCGCTGGCTGGGTAGGCATGGCTGCTTACGGCGGATACCTTGGCATGTGGGACTGGGCAGTTGTATGGCCGGTATTCACAGTCGTGATGAAGTACTTACAGTATGTCGGCCTGGCGATCGTCATCATTGCCCTGATTGCGATTCCGCAGATTCAGTACAAGCTGGACAAGGATGGCTACTTCCTGATGACCGAGGACTGGGAGGCTTACAAGGAGCTTAAAGCAAAGAAGGCTGAATAAACCGCTTCAAAATCTATCATTTATAACAGTATTGGAGGAAAAAAGAGATGCTGAATATTCTGGTATGCTGCGCAAACGGCGCGGGAACAAGTCTGATGATGAAGATGACCGCTGAGAAGGTGATCAAGTCCCTGAACGTAAAGGTAGGAAAGCTGCATCACTGCTCTCTGTCTGAGGGAAAGAGCGCCGCTACGCAGTTCGACGTAGTATTCTGCCCGCTGAACTTCATCTCCATGTTCAAGGAGGCTGAGGCAAAGGGCGTACATGTAATCGG
>CALWBB010000021.1 GCA_944375885.1 uncultured Merdimonas sp. | reverse complement strand
GCGGATGAGCCGGGAGGAGTTTCTGGCGGCTCAGGGAGAGCAGTTTCTGGAGGAGCATTTTGACGGCTCTCTGCCGAAATTCCTGACGGCGTTTTCCCGCAGAAGGAAGCTTGACAGCAGGGAAATCGAGGAACTGAAGAAAATGATCGAGGAATATGAGGAGAGGTAGCCTATGGAACAGATGCTGGAGCAGTTTTTTATCAGCGTATTGAATATGAGCCTGACGGCGGGCGTGGCGATCCTGGCTGTTTTTGCCGCCCGTCTGTTTCTTAAGAGGGCGCCCCGGATTTTTTCCTATGGGCTTTGGGCAGTGGTGCTGTTCCGCCTTCTGTGTCCTGTTTCCTTCGCGGCTCCCCTGTCTCTTTTGGGGGCGCTTCAAAACGAGGCGGGGGCGTCCGGGCGCATGGAATACGTTCCGGCGGATATCGGGTATCAGATGGAGCCCGAGATTCAGCTTCCGGCCCAGTCCATCAGCGAAACTGTGGACAGGACGGTAAACGAGAGCCTGCCGCAGGGGAATCCGTCGGGTTCCGTGAATCCGCTCCAGATTGTATTATATCTGGCGGCGCGGATCTGGATTCTGGGCATAGCGGCGCTTCTGATTTACAGTGCGGCTTCCCTGATACGGCTGAACCGAAGGCTGAAAAGAGTGTGCCCGGGGAAAAAAGGGGCGGCAGAGGACGAAGAGACGGGACGGGGAAAGAGAAGATACCGGATCTGCCGGTTCGTGGGAGAAGGGACGCCCTTTGTGTATGGCATTTTCCGGCCCCGGATTTATCTGCCAGAGGGGCTGTCTCTTCAGGAGGAGCAATATATTCTACTGCATGAAGAAATCCATATCCGCCGGGGCGATCCGATGATCCGGGCCCTGGCCTGGCTGGCTCTCGTGCTTCACTGGTTCAATCCACTGGTGTGGGCGGCTTTCCATTTCAGCGGGCGTGACATGGAAGAGTCCTGTGACGAGGCAGTGATCCGAAGGCTGGGAAACGAGGTGAAGAAGGAGTACTCCGCCTCCCTCCTGGCATTTGCCGCCGGGCAGAAGAGATATCAGGGAATGCCTCTGGCCTTTGGGGAGGGAGATACGAAAAGCCGTATCCAGAATATCCTGCATTTCCGGAAACCTGGAAAGCTTCTTACAGGGGCGCTGCTGACCCTCTGCGCGGCGCTGGCGGTGTGGCTGCTGGCAAATCCGTCTCCCGGACCAGAAGCAGATGGGGCGATAGTACAGGAGCCAGATGAAACAATCGAGGCAGAAGAAGAGGAAACGCCGGCGCAGGAAACGAGCGTCAGCATGCAGGTTCCGCAGCAGCTGGAGCTTCTCTCCGTGGAAGACGTTTCTTCCGGAGAACTGGACGGGGCCTGGCTGGTCAGGGCGTATTCCATTTCCAGGAGTGCGGAAAGCGTGGATCTGTACTGGCTGGACGGACAGGCGCCGGATGAAATCGTGGAAAATGAAGGCCTTGCTTTTGCAGAGGACTGTGAGTTTTACGTCAACCGGGAAATGGATAGGAGGTTTTTTGAGCAGGTAGATTTTCCCGGCTTTGCGGACGCTTTCCAGGAGGGAATGAGCGGCGGGCCGGAGGGGCCGGCCAAGACGGTGGAATGCGTGTTTGAAAATGGACAGATTGTGCAGGCGAATCTGAAGGATCCTCTGGAGGCTTATGGAATCACGGCCTATGAACCTCCGTATCCAGATACCTTTTATGAGGATATGCAGAAGAATACGGGGCTTTCCGGTCCGGAGCTTCTGGACACTTATTATACGCTCGTCCGCACAGAAGAGTGGAAGGCATACGACGGGGACGCGGCCTGCACGCTTGAAATCTATAGCGGCAATATCGGAGATGGGGAAAGCGGAATCATTCTCTTTCGGGATGCGCAGGGGGAGATTCTCTTTACGCAGAGCGCCCACAGTGCGAGGGCGGGCTGGAACAATGTCTATCGGGGAGAACTGGACGGGGCGGAATATATTCTGATACTGCATCTGGAAGATCGGGATACCTATGGAGGTTATGAATACCAGGTTCTCCATTACAGCGCTCCCGGGGTGATTTCCATGACGGCGGGAAGCAGCTTTGAATGGAATGAAAACGGAACGGTACTTTACGATGCCGGGTATTTCCGGGAATGGATGGGAAGGCTTACGCCTTATCTTGAGCACAGCCATCTGCTTTTGAGCACCCAGGAGGGGGAGCTTCGGACGGAGCCTGTGTCAGAAGCGGAACGCTATAGCTATGAGGCGCTGCGGCCTGGAGAGAGCTGAAAGGCGGGCGCCTTGTGCCTCCTGCACAAAAAAGTGATTGACATTTTTCCTCCAGTTGATATGATCGTATTAAAGAATACGGGTTTCCCGGGCGGGAGGCTGTACGTACTTTCGTGCGCCGGGTCTGGGAAGCGGGAGGATGACAGGAGGAATTTTTGATGGATTTTATAACGATTGGCGAGATGGTGATTGATTTTATACCGGGCCAGGAAGAGGCAAGCTATATCCGCAACGCAGGCGGGGCCCCGGCCAACGTGGCCATCGCGGCGGCCAGGAACGGGCTGGAAGCGGGCATCTACTGCAAGGTGGGCGAGGACGATTTCGGAAGATTCCTTCTGAAAACGCTGCGGGAGAACCATGTGACGCCGCTGGCTCCCGAGATGGCAAAGGATGCCATCACGACGATGGCTTTCGTGTCCCTGGATGAGAATAATGACAGGAGCTTTACCTTTGCGAGAAAGCCGGGCGCGGACATGATGCTGGACAAGAGCGAGATCAAGGATGAGGATCTGAAGACCTGCCGGATCATCCAGGCTGGTTCCTGCTCGCTGTCTGCCGGAAAAGCGGTGGAGGCTACGGAATACGCCATGGCCAGAGCACACGAACTGGGAAAGATGGTAGGCTTTGACATCAATTACCGCAATCTGATGTGGAACGATGACCGGGAGGCCTGCACGAAGGAAGTGCTTTCCATCCTGAAATATGTGGATTTCCTGAAGCTTTCTGAAGAGGAGATCGACATGGTCGGCGGCCATGACAACATTCTGAATATCATGAAAGAGTATGACATTGCCGTGGCTGTCCTGACATTGGGCGGAGGCGGAGCAGAGCTGTTCTATGACGGACAGTCTTATGTGGTTCCGGGCTATCACGTAGAAAAGGTGGCCGATACCACAGGCGCGGGCGACGCTTTTTGGGGAGGTTTTCTGGCCTGCGTGCTGAATCACGGCGTGTCTTGCGTGGATCAGCTGAACGCCGATATGCTGAAGTACGCGGTGAAATACGGCAATGTCAGCGGTTCTCTGTCTGTCCGGGAAAAAGGCGCCATCGCATCCCTTCCGACCAGGGAAAAGATTGAGAAATTTTTGGCAGAGAACGCGTAAGCCATGTCCAGATCAGGCGTAAACAAGGATTACCTGAAAAAAAGAAACCGTGGGCTGGTACTCCAGCACATTGCGACGGAGCGGTGTGTATCCAGGGTAGAGCTTGCCCGGGAGATGGGGCTGACGAAGACAGGTATATCCGCTATTGTCAACAAACTGCTGGAAAAGGGCTGCCTGACAGAGGCTGAAAAAGAGAAGGAGAGCGATGATGCCGCAAAGGAGCAGGGAAGAAGCCCGGTAAGGCTGGAGATTGGGCCGAATTCACCGAAATATGCGGGAGTGGTGATGGGCCGCGGTTATGCGGAAGCGGTTCTGTGTGATCTGACGCTTAAAATGTATAAGTACGAGCGGATAGAGCGTGACTGGAGCGGAGCGGAGGAGCTGATGGATGCCGTCTGCAGCCTTCTGGCCCATATGCTGGAGGACAGGGATGACGTCATAGGGATTGGCGTGTCTACACCCGGCCCCGTGGATGTGAAGCGGGGAAAGCTTATTAACCCCGGATATTTCCATAACATCCGGAATCTTTCTGTGACAGAACCGCTGCAGAAAAAGTATGGCCTTCCTGTTTTTCTGGATCATGATGTGCAGAGCATGGCGCTTTTGGAGCTCCTCTATGGCAGCGGGAAGGATTATCAGGATATCCTTGTCCTGGGGATAGATCAGGGGCTGGGAAGCGGGATCATAACAGGCGGCCGCCGTTTTGAGAGCAATTCCGGCTTTCCGCCGGAGCTCGGCCATCTGTCCATCGACCATCACGGGAATAAGTGCAGCGTGTGCGGCGGGATTGGCTGCCTGGAGACTTATGTGGGGACGGAGGTCATAGAAAAGAAGGTAGAGGCGGTTCTGGGCAGAAAAAAGGATTATCAGGCTATCTGCCGGATGGACGATAATCCGAAGGTCCGCGCGGTTTTGGAAGAAATGATAAATGACCTGTCCTGCGCGGTGGTCAGCCTTGAGAACACCATGAATTTCGAGATTATTCTTCTGGGGCTTGGCGGGGTCTACTGGCCCGAGCGCTATCTGAGCATGCTGGAAGATATTGTAAATGAGAGAAAATTTTCCAACCGGAAGACACGGACTCTGGTGAGAAAAGTGAGCTTCCTGGACAAAGCCATGGTGCTGGGAGCGGTCTGCAACGCGATCAACAAGACCTTCGAGGGGGAACTCTGGATTTAAAGATTTAAGCAGTTGAGAATAGTAAACTCAAAATACTAAATAAAGGGCGCTGGGAAGAAAGTAAAATTGTTCCAACGCCCTTCTTTGTGCATATCGCATAATAATTCCTATGAAAATTTGTGAAAAGTATAAAAAATGATTTAAGATATTGACAAGAAGCATGGGGGGGGGGTATAGTGTTTTTAAGCTAAGTTAGTAAGGCGAATGCACTAAAGGTTTTGTGAGGTGCAGCCAATCTGAATGAGGAGACAGACACAGATGAATGAAAATGTGTGGAAGAAATCCTGTCATGTATCACCGTCTATGATTACCCTGGATCTCTGCAACCTGGAGCAGCAGTGCCGGCTTGTGGAAGAGGCAGGGCTTACGATGATCCATGTGGACATTTTGGACGGACATTTCAGCCCGAGTATGCCGCTGGGGCTTGATACGGTGAAGCAGATCGCGAAGAGGACGGGGCTTGAGCTGGAAGCCCATGTGATGGTGAAGGATCCTCAGTTTTTTGTGGACGAGCTGATCGAAGCCGGCGTTTCCCAGATCGTATTCCATCTGGAGACCTGCGACCATGTGGACGGCATGCTGAATTACATCCACAGCAAGGGAATCCGCGCGGGAGTGGCTTTAAAGCCGGCTACGCCGCTGTATGAGCTGGAGTACATCCTTGACAAATGTGACGCGGTGCTTTTGATGCTGATTAATCCGGGCTTTGCCCAGATGAAGGGCGAGTCGCAGACGCCGTATTCCGCCAGGAAGATTCACGATCTTCACGAGATGATCAAGGCGAGGGGGCTGAATACGAAGGTGATTCTCGACGGACGTATTTCCCCGGAGAACATCGAGACCTACGGAAAGACAGGCGAGGCCAATATTTTTGTGGCGGGAAGCACCTGCATCAAAAAGGACGACCAGCTGGGAAGCTTAACGAAGCTCAAAGCGATGGAGGATGAAATCAATGGGATATTACAGTGAGCATTACAGCCAGAATGTAAAAGATGTTCTGGCGGAGATTGATAAAGCTTTGTGCGCGGTAGATTCGGAATCCGTGGAGCGTTTCGTGGACGCGGTGCTGAAAGCGGATCAGGTCTATTTCGTGGGTGTGGGAAGAGTGCTTCTCTCCCTGCAGGCCATCTGCAAGAGACTGGCCCATCTGGGAATCAAGACCCATTACGTGGGCGAGATCACCGAGCCGGCTATCACGGAGCATGATTTGCTGGTGGTGGGATCCGGAAGCGGCGGCTCTCTGTTCCCGCTTGGTATTGCGAAGAAGGCCCACAGCATTGGAGCGAAGATTGTACATATCGGTTCCAATCCCCACAGCGAGATGAAGGATCTCTGCGAGTTCATGGTCCGGATTCCGGTGAGGACGAAGAATTATCTGGAGGATGAGATTGATTCCATCCAGCCCATGACCTCCCTGTTCGAGCAGAGTTTACTGCTCTTCGGAGATGTGGTGGCGAAGATGATCATCGACGAGCGCGGGCTGGACATGAAGAGCCTGTGGAGATATCACGCGAATCTTGAGTAAGAAGAAGGACTGGCAGCGATGGACAGAAAGCTTATGAAATACTGCGGGAGCCTTCAGCAGCTGGTATACGCGAGGCCCGTCACCTACAAAGAGGGACGCGCGGAGCATATGAACGCTATCGAAGCAAAGTGCGGAGATCTGTTTTTCCACTCCGCGGCGGACAAGGCTCTTGACATTACGGATTTAACCTATAAGGGAATGAATATGACATTCCTGGCCAAGCCGGGACTGGAGGGAAGGAACCAGTACGACACCAACGGCCAGGAAGCCCAGAGAAGCATTATGGGCGGTCTGTTTTTCACCTGCGGCCTGGAGAATATCTGTGCTCCCTGCACGATAGATGGAAAAGATTATCCGATGCATGGCAGGATGCGCACGACTCCGGCGGAGCATGTGTGTACGGATGTGCTGACAGACGGGGATGAGGTGCGGCTTGTGATCTCGGGCGAGATGCGGGAAGCAGAGCTTTTTGGCGAGAATCTGGTTCTCCGCAGAAAGATAGAGAGCGTGCTTGGGGAGAACAGCATCACTGTGACTGATGAGATTGAGAACCAGGCGTTCCGGCCGGAGCCTTTGATGCTCCTGTACCACTGCAATATGGGGTATCCTTTCCTGGATGAGAGCTGCCGGCTCTATGTACCTTCTGTGAAGGTGACAGGCAGGGAAGAGTTTTCAGAAGAGCATGTGGACGGCTGGGATCGGATCGATTCCCCGAAGGACAACGAGCCGGAGTACGTCTTCATCCACGAGATGAAGACGGATGAAAATCTGGATACGATGGTTCTTGTGGCCAACCACGAGCAGAATATCGGCCTTGTGATTGAGTTTAACCAGAAGAACCTGCCTTATTTTATGGAGTGGAAGTCCATGGCTTCCGGGGACTATGTCCTGGGCCTGGAGCCCTCGAATTCCAGTGTATATGGAAAGCCCTATCATGTGGAGCATGACAGCGTGCATTACCTTCAGCCTTTTGAGAAGGAGACGAATGTGCTCAAGTTCTCCGTGGTGGAAGGAAAAGAAAAGCTGGAAGAGATTATTGCGAAAATTAACGCGCTAAAAGCGCAGGAGGAGTAGAAAAAGATGAAAAGATCTGAGATTAACGCAGTTATCAAAAAATTTGAAGCGCTGCTGGCAGAGTATAAATTCGCCCTGCCGCCTTACTTGAGCTTCACTCCGGAGGAGTGGGCAGAGAAAGGCCATGAGTACGACGAGATCCGCGACAACGCCCTTGGCTGGGACGTGACGGATTACGGCGAGGGACATTTCGACACCCTGGGTCTTGCCCTGATCACCATCCGCAACGGAAACGTACATAATCCCAAGTACAAGAAACCCTACGCAGAGAAGATTATGATGTGTGATTCCGGCCAGGTATCCCCGATGCATTTCCACTGGAACAAGATGGAGGATATCATCAACCGGGGCGGAAACGATATCATTTTTACCTTCTACAACGCGGATCCGGAGACAGGCGAGTACCTGGATACCGACGTTCTGATCTGCCAGGACGGAAGACAGTACACCATGCCTGCGGGAAGCAAGGTAACCCTTCATCCGGGCGAGAGCATGACCCTTTATCCTTATCTGTATCATGAATTCATCATTCCGGAGGGCGGCCCCTCTCTGATCGGCGAGGTGTCCATGACGAATGATGACAATACGGACAACCGGTTCAAGAACCCGCTGGGAAGATATCCGTCCATCGAGGAGGATGAACCGCCCTACCGTCTGCTCTGCACCGAGTATCCGCCCGCGAAGGACTGAATCTTTCGGGAAAAGGAGGATTCCGGGAGGAATCCGTAAGGGAGAGAAAGTGTATGCTTCGTAAGCAGAAGCATTAAAAATACACTCAAAAAATTTTATCTAGGAGGATGAAAAAGATGAAAAAGAAAATTCTGGCTGCTCTGCTTGCAGCAGCAATGGTTGTTTCTCTGACCGCATGCGGCGGCGGAAACGATGCCGAGACCGCAGACACAGCGGCTGAGACAACCGAGGAGACCACCGAGGACGCGGCACCCGCTGAGGACGCGGCTGAGGAGACTGCAGACGCTGCAGGAGAGACCAAAGCTCTTTCTGAGCTGAAGCTGGCTTTCATCGTAGGTACCGAGAACGACGCTTTCTATCAGAGCGTTGAGGAAGGTATCGTTGCACAGTGCGAAGCTCTTGGAATTCCGGAGCCGACCCTGGCTGACCAGCAGCTGGATGGAAACATCTGCTCTGACCTGATCAACAACTATGTTGCAGCTGGCTATGACGCAATCGCTCTTTCCGCAAATGACCCGGCAGGAACGATGCCCGCTATCCAGGCAGCTAACGAGCAGGGCGTGAAGATCTTCACCTTCGACTGCACGCTGGATGACGAGTATCTGGATCAGTATGTTGCATTCGTAGGATCCAACAACTACGCAGGCGGCGTTACCGCTGGCGAGTACATTGCTGAGCATGCTCCGGAAGGATCTACAGTAGGCTGCATTACCTACGCTTCCGCACAGTCCACAAGAGACCGTCAGGCTGGTTTCGAGGAGACCATCCAGGCTGCTATCGAAGGCGGCAAGGACCTGACCCTCATCGAGTCCCAGGATGCTGACAACGACCAGTCCAAGGCTTCCGATATCATGCAGAACCTGATCACCCAGTACGGCGAGGATCTCTCCTACATCTTTGTAGTAGGTGACCCGACCGGTTACGGCGCTCTGGCTTCCATCCAGTCCGCTGGCGCAACCACCAAGATCGTTGGTTTCGACGCTGGACAGACCGCTTGCGAGTACATCGCAGATCCGGAAGTTGGACAGATTTGGGAGGCTGAGGTTGCACAGAATCCGGTAGGCATCGGTTCTGGTATCGTAGACAAGATCGCTGAGTACTTCGAGACTGGCGCAGTAGCAGGAGAGCAGAAGGACCTGATCGAGTGCGAGCTTGTAACTGCTGAGAATGTAGCAGATTACCTGCCTGCAGAATAAGAGATAAGACAGACGGACTAAGTGTTAGATTGGTCTGAAGAAGGGAGGGCCGGATACAGGAAATCCGGTCCTCTTTTTAATAAAATAAAGGAAATGGAGGACAGATATGGAACCGGTCTTACAGGTAAAGAACATTGCCAAGGAATTTCCGGGCGTAAAGGCGCTGGAGGATATCAGCATTGACTTTTATCCCGGCGAGTGCCATGCCCTGGTTGGTGAGAACGGCGCCGGAAAATCCACGCTGATTAAAATCATCGCCTCGATTTACAAGCCTACGAGAGGCAAGGTGTTCCTGGACGGAAAGGAATGTAATTTCAAGACTCCGAAGGACGCCCTGGACGCCGGAATCGCTGTTATTCAGCAGGAGACTTCCATCGCTCCTCATCTGACCGTAGCCGAGAATATCTATCTTGGATGCGAGCCAAGACTGAAGAACGGATTGCTGGACCGCAAAAAGATGGAGGCCGATGCGCAGGCCGTGCTTGACGAGATGGGACTTGAAATCGATGCGCATACCCTTTGCTCTACCTTGACTGCCGCGCAGCTGCAAATGGTGGAGATCGCAAAGGTTATCTCAAAGCACGCAAAGGTAGTCGTGCTGGACGAGCCGACCTCGTCGCTTTCTGAGAAAGAGATCGATTCTCTTTTTGAGCAGGTGCGCAAGATGAAGGCTGCCAAGACTACCATGATTTACGTAACCCATCGTATGGCTGAGCTGTCCATTATCTGCGAGCGCTGCTCCATTTTCCGTGATGGCCTTAAGGTCGCGGAGTATATGATTAAGGATGTGGACGAGCAGACCATCGTAAACAGTATGGTTGGACGTGAGCTGGGCGCATTTGTGAAGCCCGATCATACGGCGAAAGAAGAAGTGCTCCGCGTGGAAAACCTTTGCCAGAAGGGCAAATTTGAGAACGTGAGCTTCCACGCGAACGCAGGTGAGATCGTTGCCTTCTCCGGTCTGGTAGGCGCGGGCCGTACAGAAGTTATGGAAGCTATTTTCGGAGCGACGAAGCTTACCTCCGGAAAAGTCTTCCTGAACGGTGAGGAAATACATATCAAGAGTCCGTGGGATGCCATCAGCAGAGGCATCGGCCTGGCGACAGAAGACCGCCGCCGTACCGGACTGCTTCTGAAAAAAGATATTGAGGAGAATATCGCGCTTCCCAACCTTCCGTTCCATGCGAAAAATGGTTTTGTAAATGTTCCCTGGGAGAAAAAGGTCAGCGAAGAGTACATGGAAAAGCTGAAAATCAAAGCGCCTAACATTCAGGCTCTCTGCCGGAACCTTTCCGGAGGAAACCAGCAGAAGGTTATCCTTTCCAAATGGCTGGCGGCTGGCGTCAAGCTTCTGATTCTTGACGAGCCGACCAAGGGTATCGACGTAAACGCAAGGGCAGAGTTCTACGCGCTGATGGATCAGTTCGTGGAAGCCGGCGGTGCCATTATCATGGTATCTTCGGATATGCCGGAGATCATCAAGGTGGCCGACAGAGCGTATGTCATGTCGGAAGGCCGTCTGACCGGCGAGCTGAACCGTGCTGAGATCACCGAGCTGAATCTGATTTCTCTTGCGAACCCCGTTTCTGACGGCTCGGATCAGAAGAAGAAAAACTGACATCAGGACAGACCATTGTAATAGAATCTTTATTTTTAGAGAGAGGAAAAGAAGGAAATGAAAAAAGGGAATGTGAAGGAGTTAATCACTAATAATATCGTTGTAGTGGTTCTGGTACTTCTTGTTATTGGTTTCTCCATCGGAAACAGTACGTTCTTAAAGATGGCAAACGTTATTAACCTGTTCGGCCAGATGTGTCTGAACGCGATTCTGGCCTGCGGTCTTACCTATGTAATCATCCTGGGCGGCATCGATATCAGCGTTGGTTCCACCATGGCTATCACCGGTATTCTGGCGGCACAGGCAGTTCTGGCCCTGGGCGTAGAGTCCACCTTTGCGTGTATGGCGATTTCCATCCTGGTAGGTCTGGCAGCCGGCGCCGTGATCGGCCTTTTCATCGGCTGGCTGATCGCTTACCGCGGACTGGTTCCCATGATTTGTACCCTGGCTCTGATGCAGGCCTTCCGTGGACTTGCCTACATCATCTCCGGCGGCGGCCCGGTTTACGGCCTTCCGAACGGCTTCTCCGTACTGGGCGCAGGCCGTCTGATCAAGACTGAGAGCTTTAAGACAGGTATCATTCCGGTTATCGTAATCTTCACGGTAATTGTAGTAGTTATTTTCCACATTATCCTGACAAAGACTGTATTTGGCCGTCACGTATTCGCGGTAGGCTCCAACGCTTCCGTAGCTCATATGTGTGGTATCAATACCAAGATGGTAACCCTGAAGTGCCACATGATCTGCGGCATCACAGCGGGTCTGGCAGGTATTGTGGCTGCTTCCAAGGTAAACAATGGTCATCCGAACACTGGTGACGGATATGAGATGTTCGCTATCGCGGCTACCGTACTTGGCGGCACTTCTCTTTCCGGCGGTACCGGATCGGTAGCGAGAGCTATGTTCGGATGCGCTATCATCGCAGTTATCAACAACGGCATGACCCTGATGGAGATCTCCGCTTACTGGCAGAAGGTCGTAATCGGCGCCATCATCATCCTGGCAGTTATGCTTGACATGGCTCAGAAGGGAAAAGCTGACGAATAAAACAGCGGGTTAAGGCATATGAGACACTTTTTGATTATCGATATTGGCGGAACAAAGACGACAGCAGTGGTATTCAATGATCAGGGAGAGCCTATCACGGATTTTATCGTAAAAAGATCCAGAACCTATGAGGGCGAGGACGCGGTATTCCAGAATACCGTGGAGCTGGCCTATGAGGTGCTGGAGGCGGCAGGAATGAAGAAAGAGGATATCGCGGGCGTGGGCGTAGCCGCGCCCGGTCCTCTGGATTACCGGACAGGCCTGATTTTGGATGTTCCCATGATGGGATGGAGGAATTTCCCGCTCGGGGATCGTCTGAAGGCGGAATTCGGCGCTCCTGTCTATGTGGAAAACGATGGAAATCTGGGGGCCCTTGCTGAGGCGAACGTGGGCGTGGCAAAGGGTGAGAATGTGGTTCTGTATCAGACCATCAGCACCGGCTGCGGCGGCGGGATCGCCATCGGAGGAGAGATTTTCCATGGTCATTCCGGTTTTGCCGGGGAATTTGGCCACGTATCTATCAATTTCTCGGGACCGAAATGCGGCTGCGGGGGAAGCGGCTGCTTTGAGCTGTATGCGTCGGGAACGGCAGTAAACAACCGCATGAAACGGGATATGAAGTGCGGCATCAAGTCGCTGGCTTTTGAGGCCGTCGGCTATGATCCGGACAAGGTAAACGGAAAAATCCTGAGCGATGCAGCGGAGAAGGGTGATCCCTACGCCATCAATATGCTGCAGCAGGAAGGCTACTATATCGGGGTCGGCCTGTCGAATCTTTTCAATATGTTTGACCCGGATGTGGTCGTCCTGGCGGGCGGTATGGTAAAGGCGGATAAGTATTTCTGGTATAATATGATGAATGAGATACGCAGACATACCTGCTTCCATGTGGAAGAAGACAGAATCCGCATTTCCAAGCTGAACGACAGGGTTGTGGCTTACGGGGCTTATGTCATGGTAAAGAAAGCTATCGACGGAAAGCTGTAGCTTGCCGTGTGCAGGGTGTAACAGAAGTTTATGTGTAGGGGATTATCAGAAAAAGTGATTGAAAAAGGAGAAAAGATATGCCATTATTAACAATGAAGCAGATTATGGCGGATTCTGTCAGACTTGCTACGTCTGCAGATGCGAAGCCGGAGGACAGATACGCGGTAGGAGCATTTAATTTCAGTACGATTCCGGAGATGGTCGGCATCGTGGAAGGCGCAAGATCCAAAAACGCGCCGGTGATTCTGATGGCTTCTCTGGGCGCTATCAAATATATCGGCTCTCTGGAGCTGATTGCGGAGACCGCGAAGGGAATTGCGAAGACCTTCCCGGAGGTTCCTTTCTGCCTTCACCTGGATCACGCGACGGATTTGGAGCAGATCAAGCAGGCGGTGGTAGCAGGCTTTACCAATGTCATGATTGACGCTTCTCAGGAGGATTTTGAGACCAATATCGCAAAGTCCAAGGAGATTGCGGACTTTGCCCATAAGCACAGCCCCTACGGCGTGAATGGCTGTTCTGTGGAGGCTGAGCTGGGAATGCTGGCCGGCCATGAGGACAATATTCACGTGGAGGAGTCCGGAAAAGCTTACACAGATCCGAGTCTGGTCGCGGAATTCGTAGAGAGAACGGGAATCGACGCCCTTGCCGTCGCCATCGGAACTGCCCATGGCTTCTATAAGGCTGCTCCGGAGATCCGTTTTGATCTTCTGGAGGAAATCCGCACAAAGACAGATATCGCCCTGGTGCTTCACGGAGGAACCGGCGTGCCGGAGGATGATTTCCGCAGATGTGTGGCCATGGGAATGAGCAAGATCAATGTGGGAACGGGCCTTAAGAAAGTCTATACGGATGCTGTGAGAGAGGCGATCCGCACGCTTCCTGAGACCGAGTATGATCCCCGCAAGATCGCTGGGCCGGGACGCCACGCGATTGCGGCGGAGATCGCTTCCAAGAGCGATCTGTTCAACTGCTCCGGAAAGGCTCCGGCAGTGTTGAGAAGCATTTATCAGTAAGGAGAAAGCTGGGGCAGATAGTTTCAGGACCAGAAAATGGAACAGGGAATTATCTGCCCTTTGTATTTATTTTATTTACAAAAAGGGAGGTTGCGGCTATGCTTACACAGTATGTGGATGGGTATCAGCACATCGGAATTCCGACAGACGACATCAATAAGACGGCGGAGTTCTATCTGGGACTGGGATTTAAACTGAAATGGGAGACCGTTTACGGGGGAAATCCGGTCAAGTTTTTTGAGTGGGGAAATATTATCATCGAGACATACGAAAAGGATGGCGGAGCGTCTAATGCCATCGGAGCCATCGATCACATTGCCCTGAACTGCACGGATATCGTGGCCTGCGTGAAAGAACTGAAGGAAGAGGGCTATGAGTTCCATGAGGGTCCGGCGTTCCTGCCCTACTGGGAGCACGGAGTGGAATATGTGACGATCCTGGGACCGAACCAGGAGATTGTGGAGTTTATCCAGAAATTCAAATCAGAAGAAGAAAAGGAAAAGGCGGTGAAGGCACTTGGCTGAGATCTGGACAATGGGCGAGACCCTGGTAGAGATTATGCGGACAGAGGTGGACAAGCCCTTGAATGAGACAGGGCTGTTTTCGGGTCCGTATCCTTCAGGCTCTTCCGCGATTATGATTTCCACAGTGGCCCGTATGGGACACAGCTGCGGCATTATTTCCGGGGTGGGAAATGACGGATTCGGAGAGTGTATGCTGAACCGGCTGAAGAAGGACGGCGTAGACGTATCCAAGGTATTGGTAGATCCGGACGGATCCACAGCCTGTGCTTTTGTGGCTTATGACAGCCAGGGCGACCGCAGATATCTGTTCCACTGGGATGAGACGCCGGCTACAAAAGCTGTGATGCCGGATGTGACGGAACCCTCCCTGAAGGAAGCAAAATACTTCCATGTAATGGGCTGCGCGCTGACTGCGAAGCTGAGCTATGGCTGGGAGATCGTGAAGACAGCCCGGGCCATGAAGGCTCAGGGCACGAAGATCAGCTTCGATCCCAATGTGCGCACAGAGCACCTGACGAATCCGAAGAAGAGCAAAGAATCCTTTGAGATCATCAACGCTATGCTGGAGATCACGAATCTCTTTGCGCCGGGCCTTGATGAGCTGAAGCTGGTGACGGGCATCGACGATGTGGAAGAAGCGGTAAAGAAGTGCTTTGAAAATCCGAACCTGGAAATTCTGATGCTTAAGATGGGCTCCAAAGGCTCCAGAATCTATACAAGAGACGGACAAGTGGTGGATCAGGGACTGTACAAGGTGGAATCAGTGGATCCCACCGGCGCAGGCGACACTTCTCTGGGCGCTTTCCTCTGCGCGCTTCTGGAGGGAAAGAATATGAAGGAATGCGCGGAGATTGCCGCGGCGGCGGGAGCTCTCAATGTGGCGGCCTTCGGCCCCATGGAAGGAAAGATCAGTCCTGAGAACGTACAGGCTATGCGCGACGGGACCTTTCAGTTCTAGGTGCAGGCGATGAAAAGAAAATTTCCCAATCCCAGAACTCTGATTATTTTCACTGGCGGACCGGGAACCGGAAAAAGCGGCACGGCCCAGAGATTTCTTGACTATCTGGGAGATGATGAGATTGTAAAAATCAGTTATGACCAGATTAAGGAAAAAAACTGGGATATTTTCGGCTTTGACAATGAGAAGCAGAAAGACCGGCTCAACTGGTTCAGTCTGGAGGAGTTTTACCTGACCATCCAGAAGCGGATGTGGGAAAACAAGACCATTCTGATTGAATATCCGTTTTATCAGCGCCATAAGCCGAAGCTCCAGGAGCTGCTGGACGAGTCCGGTTACGACGCGGTGACCATCTGTCTTTACACGGATATGGAGACGGTGTACCGCAGAGGGGCTCTGCGGGATGAGACAGACAGCCGTCATCCGGGGCATTTGCTGACCTGTTACCATCGGGAAACCTACCAACCGGAGCAGCTCAAATCTGTGAACCGGATTGCCCCGACTTTCGAGGAATTTACGGCGGGCATTGCCCACAAAGAATACAATATCGGTCTGGGACTTGATATCCTGGTGGATGTGACAGATTTTTCTGCCATCAGCTATGAAGAAATATATCAGCAGATCGCAGAATATCAGAGCAGGAAGCTGGAAGCTGCGCCGCGGTAAAAGCGAGGCGGATACCGGCTGCAGAGAATAAAAAACAGAGGGTTTCTTTTCCATAGGGGAAAAAGAGATCCTCTGTTTTATGTGGAAACGAAAAATGCTTACAGCAGATTGATGCCGTACCGCGCTGCTTTCTCACGCACCTCATCCGGCCAGATAGACACCTGGACCTCGCCGATGTGGGCTTTTCTGAGGTAGAACATACAGATACGGGACTGGCCGATGCCGCCGCCTACGGTGTAGGGCAGCTTCTTTTCCAGAATCGCTTTCTGGAAGGGAAGCTCCGCGCGTTCCTCGCAGTCTGCAGCCTTCAGCTGGCGTGCCAGGGAGTCCTCGTCCACGCGGATACCCATGGAGGACAGCTCCAGAGCATGGCCCAGAACCGGGTACCAGACCAGGATGTCGCCGTTTAAGTGCCAGTCGTCATAGTCCGGCGCGCGGCCGTCATGGGGCTCGCCGTCCGCCAGCTTGTCGCCGATTTCCATCAGGAAGACGGCGCCCTTTTCCTGGGCGATCAGATCCTCCCGCTCCTTGGGAGACTTGTCGGGATAGAGATCTGCCAGCTCCTGGGTGGTAATGAAGAAAATGTCCTTTGGCAGAATTTCTTCAATATAATCATACTGGATAGCCATGTATTTTTCCGTCTTTTTCAGCGCCTTGTAGACCTTGCGGACGGTATCCTTCAGGTAGTCCACATTGCGGTCTTCCTTGAGAAGAATTTTCTCCCAGTCCCACTGATCCACATAGATGGAATGAATATTGTCGGTGTCCTCATCCCGGCGGATGGCGCTCATGTCCGTGTAAAGGCCCTCGCCGATGTGAAAGCCGTACTGCTTCAGGGCGTAGCGCTTCCATTTTGCCAGGGAATGCACGATTTCAGCCGGGCGCTCATTCTGCTCCCGGATGCCGAAGGTGACGGGACGCTCTACGCCGTTCAGGTTGTCGTTGAGGCCCGATTCCGGGGTCACGAAAAGCGGAGCGGAGACGCGCAGCAGGTAGAGCTGCTCTGCCAGAGCCTTCTGAAAAAAGTCCTTGACGGTCTTGATAGCGACCTGGGTGTCATAGAGACTGAGTTCAGATTTGTAGTCAGGCGGTATATACAGATGTTCCATAATAGTTCACTCCTGTTCCTTATAGTGTAACGGGCGACGCTGTTTCCCGCATATGGAAAATATTATACTATAAGTAAAGACAAAGAACAAGGGGCGGATGGCATTGACTTTTTCCACCGTTGTCATTACACTGGGAATATCGGAAGCTGCCGGCGGCAGTCTGGGACGGACAGACGTCTGGGACAGACCCTTCGGGCAGCCGGACAGGAAATGGAGCTGATAGAGATGTTTGGAGAGTGCCACGCCCATATCATTATGGATGGGAAGAATTATAAGGCGGCCGTGGGACTGCACAGGGACGGAGTGGCAGACGGGCCGATTCGGGAGCATTTTGCGGCCTGGCAGCAGGCGGACGTCACCTTTGTACGGGACGGCGGAGACGCCCGGGGAGTCTCCGCGAGAGCCCGGGAAATCGCGCCGGAATATGGCATAGATTATAGAACGCCGCTTTTCGCGATCCATAAAAAAGGACACTATGGCGGAATCGTGGGTCTTGCGTTCAACGGCAGAGAGGAATACCGGGAGCTGGTCCGGCGCGCGAAAAGAGAGGGCGCTGATTTTATCAAAATTATGGTAAGCGGCCTGATGGAATTTGACCGGTATGGCGTGCTGACGGAGGAGGGCCTGTCCGCAGAGGAGATTCGGGAAATGATAGAGACTGCCCACGATATGGGCATGAAGGTTATGGCCCACTGCAATGGAGACGGCCCTGCGCGGGCGGCCATCCGGGCGGGGCTGGATACGCTGGAGCACGGGGATTACCTGGAGAGGGATACGTTGGATATGCTGGCGGAAAGCCGCACGATCTGGGTGCCCACCCTTGCGCCGACCGGGAACCTTCTGGGCTGCGGACGCTATCCGGACGAGCAGGTGGAGCAGATCCTGCGGCGCCAGATGAAATGTGTCCGGTATGTCTTTGACCGGGGAGGCAGGCTCGGTCTGGGAAGCGACGCGGGGGCTTACCTGGTTCCCCACGGACAAGGGCTTTTGGACGAGTATGCTTTGATGAAGCAGGCGGTGGGACCGGAGCGTGTGCCAGAGCTGAACGAAAGGCTGAGAGAGTCGGAGAGCTGGATCAAAAAAGAGATGAAGCGCGGTTAGGCGCCCCATCTCAGAACGGAATATTTCGCAGTGATAAGCTATAATTCCTCCCGGCAGAAATAGCAGGTAAAATTTTTCGGATCCGAGTGCTTGGGAATGAGGTTATCCGCCCCGCAGTAGCCGCAGCGGCAGACCCGTTTCCCTTCCGGGACCGGCATCCATTCCTCGTACCGTTCGCCTGCGTTGTAAGCGGGACGGTAGGGCTTGGCAGGTTCAATGAAGGTACGGCTTTCCAGAGGCTCGTCAGCCTTTGAAGAAGCCGGCAGCGGCGCTTCCGGCTTCTGGCGCCGGAGCGGCTTTTTCTGCCCGGCGGTAAAGGGCGGAGTCTGGCGGGGCTGGCTCTTCTTTTTACTGTTTTTTATAACGACTGCGATAATAATGATAAAGACAATAATTTCAATCATAGCGGTAATCTGCTCCTTGCATATGGACTCATGGAATCAACAAAAGCTGTCCGTCAAGTCTATGATACACGAAAATTCAGGAAAGGGAAAGTAAAATTTATGAGAAACATAAGGCTGGTGCTTCAGTACGACGGAAGCCGGTACAGCGGCTGGCAGAGTCAGAAGCATGAAGAAAATACCATACAGGGGCGGGTGACTGCCGTTCTGGAGAGGCTGCTTGGGGAAAGCATCGAGCTGGCCGGATCCGGGCGTACGGACGCGGGCGTCCACGCCCTGGGGCAGGTGGCTAATTTCAGGACAGAGTCCGATCTTGGCTGCGCGGAGCTGGTAAAGGAGCTGAACCGTTATCTGCCGGAGGATATCGCCGTTCTTTCTGCTCAGGAAGCGCCGCTTCGGTTTCACAGCAGGCTGAACGCGGCGCGTAAAACCTATCGCTATCGGATCTGGAACAGCCCGGTTCATAATGTATTTGAAAGGAAATACGTCTATGCCCTGGATCAGGATCTGGACGAAGAGGCTATGAAGCGGGCGGCTGATCGGCTGCTGGGCACGCACGATTTCCGCGCCTTCAGCTCTTACCGGAGGACAAAAAAATCTACCGTGCGCACTCTGGAACGGATCGGGATAGAACGGAGGGGAGAGGAGCTGCGGCTGTCCTTTACCGGAGACGGCTTCCTTTATCATATGGTCCGGATTCTCACAGGTACGCTGATCGAGGTGGGACTGCACAGGAGGGAGCCGGAAGAGATGGAAGGGATCCTGGCCTCCCTGGACCGTGAGCAGGCCGGATTTACGGCGCCTGCTCAGGGGCTCTGTCTGGTGAGCGTGGAGTATGAGTGAGCAGGCGTTTATGGGATACAGCCTGCGGTTTGAGATATGATACGAGGAGGAAGGATTATGAAAAGAGAGAAGAAGATTTCGAAAAGAATTTTGATTTCTGCCGCCGTTCTGCTGATTCTGGCGGTCCTGGCGGCCGGAAAGGCGGCAGGCATGCTCAAAGAGGAAGCGGAGGAGCCTGCTGCCGCTCAGGAGCAGAGTACGGACGCCCTGGAGGCGGCCCCCGACGCTCAGACGGAAGAGCAGCCGGATGCCGGCACAGAACAAGAGGCTTTGAACGGGCAGGAAAACGGCGGTTCCGAAGAGACGCCAGGCGGGGACGGCGGGCTGACGGAGGAGGAGCAGAAGGCGGCGTTTCTGCCGGATTATACAAGCGCGCCTCTTCTGAACACTACGGTGATCCGGGATCTTTCCATGGAGGTGGGGACGTCTGAGACAGAGCTTCGTTTCAACTGGCTGTCTCCGAGCGCCCGAAAGGGACAGGTGCGTCTGACGGATACGGAATCCGGCGAAACAAAGGTCTTCGACGCAGACTGCTCCGCGTCTGCCACAGTACCGGGATATTATGTAAACAAAGCGTCTGCTGACGGTCTGACACCAGGAGCGTCCTACAGGTACCAGGTGGGAAATGAGGAGGGCTGGTCCCCGGAATATACGTACCGCTGCCCGGAGGAGAACCTGGACAGCCTGACCTTTCTCGTCACGGCAGACGCTCAGATCGGGCAGTCAGATATGGAAGACCCTTCCGTGACAGCGGAACGCTGGGACAGCGTTCTTACGCGCCTGGCGGCTTATGTGCCGGAAGCTTCGTTTCTCTTTCATCTGGGAGATCAGGTGGCTGATTTTGGAAGCGAGGAGCATTACGGCCTGTTTCTGGACCACCTGGCCCTGTACAGCATGCCTCTTGCGCCCGCTGTAGGCAACCACGATGTGGCGAATGAGACGTCCATAGAAGAAAACGGACATCCGGGAGGCCCCTATTTCTATGAGCATTTCAACGTGCCGAACCGCTCTGCTGTCGGGCAGAGCCAGTACGGGCAGGACGGAAATTATTATTTTATCCGGGGAAACGTGCTCTTTATCGTGCTGAACAGCAGCACCAGCCAGGGAAGCGAAGCTCAGGAGCAGTATGTGGCTCAGATTGTGGCGGAGCATCCCGATACGAAATGGCGCGTGCTTGCCCAGCATTATCCGGCCTATCCGGGAGCGGAGCGTTCCCACACGGACTGCAAGGAGTACCTGGCGCGCATTGCCGATGCCAATGACATCGATCTGATTCTGGGCGCGCACGACCACGTCTATTCCCGGACGGCATTTGTCAACGGACTTTGCGAGACCCTGAATGATTATCCCTATTCCTCCGGTTCCGTAGTCTCCAATCCGGAGGGGACGCTTTATATTACCTGCAGCACCTCCAGCGGCTGCCTGTACCATGAGCCGGACAGCGAGATTCGGATTGTGAAGCAGGGACAGCCCTATACGCCCATGGCGCTGCGGTTCGACGTGACGGATACAGAGCTCCGCCTGCGCGCTTATCTGGTGGATAGCTGGACAGTGTATGACGAGTATACCATCCGGAAGGAATAGGGAAAGGACTGTCAAAGCTGCGTCCGGGCACAGGAAACAGAGGGACGCCGGACGAATCGGCCGGAGGCAGAAATATGAGCTGCCTCCGGCTGAATTTTATGCGATACGTCCGGCGGAAAGAAAACGGCTCTCCTCAGCGCCTCAGTCCGATCGCTTTTACGCTTCTTGCTCTTATTGTCCGGCGGCCTTCACTGCAAATTCTGTATTGACCAGGTCCTCATAGGGCACCCGCTGCTCCAGCTCGCCGGCTTCGTCCAGGATATCCTGCAGAAGCGTGAAGCTGTCTTCTTCAAAAATCAGATCCGCTTTCCAGGTATCCTGTTCGTAATAGCGGGTCACGATCGTAGTGATGTCCTCAAGCTCTGTCTCCGGGAACTGCGGCTCAATGCTTTCGGCGATCTCTTCCGGCGTATGCTTCTGCACGAAATCCATACCCTTCTGGAGCGCGTTTACAAAGCCCTGGATCAGCTCCGGATTTTCTGCGATAAAGCTCTGCCTGGCGCTGAAGGCGGTGTAAGGCACATAGCCGGAATCTACGCCAAGGGAAGCGACGACATAACCGGCTCCTTCCTTCTCCAGGGTCGTCGCGCCAGGCTCGAATTCGACAGTAAAATCTCCCTGGCCGCCGGAAAACGCCGCGGCGGTGGAGCCAAAATCAATGCTCTGGTCGATGTCCATATCCACAGCGGGATCCAGGTTATTCTTTTTTAAGATGTACTCGAAGACCATCTGGGGCATTCCGCCTTTGCGTCCGCCCAATATGGAGCTGCCGCGCAGATCAGACCACTGAAAATCGTCCATCGGCTCCCGGGAGACCAGAAAATTTCCGGCCCTCTGGGTGAGCTGCGCGAAATTGACGATGTAATCGTCCGGGTTCTGGCTGTAGACATAGATGGAGGATTCTGACCCCATAAAGCCGATGTCAGCCTCGCCGGAGAGGACGGCGGTCATCGTCTTGTCGGCGCCAAATCCCGTCACCAGATCCAGAGCAATGCCCTCGTCCTCAAAATACCCTTCTTCGATGGCCACATACATGGGCGCGTAAAATATGGAGTGCGCCACCTCATTTAGCGTTACTTTTGTCAGCTCTCCGCCGGAGCCGGACTCCCTGCCGCAGCCGGTCAGGCCCGTGCAGATCACGGCTGCGGCAAGCATGGCTGCCAGCAGAACAGACGGTTTCTTTTTCATCATTAAAATCCTCCTGATTTTCCGAATACTATATGATACACAGCAAAGAGAAAAAGGTGACTTGTAATTGTGCGGAGCAGTGCCTATAATAAAATGCGTAGACAAAGTGAGAACCATAAAAGGCGAACTATAAACGAGAGAATACCAGCACAACAAGAGGAGAGACGAGATGATAAAGGATGTAATGGATACCCATACCCATACGCTGGCCAGCGGCCACGCATACAGTACGATCCGTGAAAACGTGGCTGCCGCGGCGCGAAAAGGCCTGGAGCTTCTGGCTGTTACGGAGCATGCGCCCCGCATGGTCGGAAGCAGCCAGCTTATTTATTTCCAGAATCTGAAGGTGATCGACCGGCAGGCCTACGAGGTAGAGCTCATGATGGGCGTGGAGCTGAATATTCTGGATGAAAAGGGGACCGTGGATCTGCCGGAAACGACGCTGAAGCAGATGGATCTGGCAATCGCCAGCCTGCATATCCCATGCATCACGCCCGGAAGCAGGGAATACAATACGCAGGCCTGCCTGAACGCCATGAAGAATCCATTTGTACATATTTTGGGCCATCCGGACGATCCCAGATATCCCATCGATATGCGGGCAGTCGTCCAGGGAGCAAAGGAGTATGGAGCCATGCTGGAGCTGAACGAAAGCTCTCTGCGTCCGGGCGGTTCCCGGAAAAACGCCAGGCCGCAGGACGAAGAGATGCTGAGGCTGTGTATGGAATACCGGGTTCCTATCGTCATCGGAAGCGACGCCCATGTGGACACAGATGTGGGCCGTCATGATGAGGCCCATGCGCTTCTTGAGGAGCTGCGTTTTCCGGAAGAACTCATTATCAACCGCTCTGTGGAGGCGCTTAAGCACAGGATCCACGCAAAGCCGGAGAGATAAAAAGAGAAAATATATGCCCTTGCTTCTGGACTTTAAAATTTTACTGTGATAAAATACGGGTAGACCTTTTCGTTCCCTGCAGCTGCCGGCGTCCGGCTGGCGGAAAGCCGGGGATAAAAATTATAATAAACAGAGAATCGAAGGAGAGAACCGTGAACAAAAAGATAAGGACAGAAGCTGTGGATTTTTTGTTTGACGCGATTTTAAGCCTGAAAAGCCGGGAGGAATGCTATACGTTTTTTGAGGATGTCTGCACGATCAATGAACTGCTTTCCCTGTCCCAGCGCTTTGAGGTGGCGAAGATGCTCCGGGAGCAGAAGACCTATCTGGAGATCGCGGAGAAGACCGGAGCCTCCACGGCGACCATCAGCAGAGTGAACCGCTCGCTGAATTATGGCAACGACGGCTATGACATGGTCTTTGAGCGGCTGGAGCAGCAGGAGGAAGCGTAGAGCAGACAGAGTAGAGCAGGCAGAAAAATAACACAGAAGGAAGCCTTCTGAAGGGGAGAGAAAAAAGGCGCTCATGTGAGCGCCTTTTTTAATTCCCGTATAAATTCCGGCGTGGTGCCGCAGCAGCCGCCGAGGATCGACGCGCCGGCCCGGCGCAGGACAGCCATGTGGCGGGCGAATTCCGAAGGCTCCATATGGTAGACAGCCTCTCCGGTCTCGCTGATGACAGGCATGCCGGCGTTGGGCTTGGCGATCACGGGGATCGACACCCGTTTCCGGATGCCGGAGATGACCGCCTCCAGCTGGTCCGGTCCGGTGGAGCAGTTGCAGCCTACGGCCGCCGCGCCCATGGCTTCCAGCTCCTCCACGGCGTCGTAAATCGTCCCGCCGAAGAACAGGCTGCCGTCGGCCTCTATGGTCAGGCTGCAGAAGACGGGCAGATCGCAGACGGAGGCCGCTGCGTCCAGAATGACCATGGTTTCATTGGAGGCCAGCATGGTTTCCGCCACCAGCAGATCGACTCCCGCGTCCACGAGACAGGCGATCTGTTCCCGATAAGCCTCATAAAGGGTCTCATAGGACATGGGGCCGAGCGGCTCCATCATTTTCCCGGTCGTCGTCAGGTCGCCGGCAACCAGCGCCCGTCCGCCGGAGGCTTTTTTGCTGAGAGATACCAGAGTCCGGTTCAGCGATTCCGTCTCGCTGTCCAGGCCGTGCTCCCGGAGACTGACCCGGTTGGCCATGAAGGTGGGGGCGTAGAGGATGTCAGAGCCGGCTTCCACATAAGCCTGCTGAAGCTGTATCAGTACGTCTGGATGCTCAGCCACCCATTTTTCCGTGCAGATGCCCCGGGGCATGCCTGCCTTCATCAGATTGGAGCCGGTGGCTCCGTCCAGGATCAGGGGGCCTTTTTTTAAACGGTCAAGAAGTTCCTGTCTTGTCATTTCGTCTCCTCGCTTTTCTTTCTTTAGCACTTTAACAGTTTATATCAGTATAGTACAAAAGAAGGCGGCTGAAAACCCCTTGCCAGAAAAAATATGCTGTGATAGAATAAAGCAGCCGCAGGTAAGGCAGGTGTTCGCGGCTGACAGGTCCGAAAGGCGTCAGGTGAGGAAAGTCCGGGCTCCGCAGGGCAGGACGCCGGATAACGTCCGGTGGAGGCGACTCCAA
>CALWBB010000020.1 GCA_944375885.1 uncultured Merdimonas sp. | reverse complement strand
GTTCCCTTCAGATCCCGGATACGCTGGTAGCGCTCCTGGTCCGCACCGCCCAGCCGCCCGCCGGCCTCCACGGTTTTCCAGTGGCGGGCGTATTCTTCTCTTACAGCCTTTTTCAGCATTTCAAAAGACAGCTCATAAGAGGGCTGCTTCATAGACTTCAAAGAAAGGCTCACGACCGGAAACTGTCCCATAGCGTTCCGGTATTTTTCCCCAGCGGACATGATTTTCGTACCGGCGAATAATTCTTCGTTGTCCTCGCCCATCTCAAAGAAATACCGGAGCATGCTCATATTCAAGGTCTTCCCGAAACGGCGCGGCCGGGTGAACAGGTTTACTTCCCCCTTCATATCCAGAAGATCCCGGATAAACAGGGTTTTATCGATAAAGTAATAGCCCTTTGTAATCAGGTTTTCAAAATTATCTACCCCTATCGGCAGCGGCTTCCATTCCATGCAAAACGCCTCCCTTCCTGCTGTAGCTTTATTTTACTACAGCGGGAAGGGAGGCGCAAGGTTCGGCTTTTATCCTATGCTATTCCCGGTTCTCCAGCATCTCGCAGTACTCGGCAAGCCGGTCGTTGATACCTGAAAAAATCCGGTAAAAAGCCGCCTCCTGCTCTGTCGTCAGATCGTCCTTGATCTTTCCCACGATCTCTTCGATCAGTCCCTCCAGGCCCTTTGCGATCTCGCGGCCCTGATCCGTCAGCATGATCTTGGAGCGCCAGCGGCGTCTTACCTGGGCCTCCTCATAGACAACGTAGCCCTTTTCCGCGAGACTGTCCACGGTTCTGGAGATGGCGGCCTTGTCCTCGCAGCAGCTGGCGGCCAGCTCCGTGACCGTCAGGCCCTCCGGATATTTCCCCAGGGCCACCATGCACATCACATGGATCCCCTTGATCCCGAACGTGGCGCTCTCGTGCTTTTTGATCTGCTGAATGTATTTGTAAGCGCGTGTCACCGACATGGTGAAGAGTTCAAATCTGTCTCTCATTTTTTTGCAAATGCACCTTCCTGTAGCGTGAAAACTGCTCCCGGCCCCGTTTTTCCGGCCGGAAGCAGCTTTATTATAGCATGCTTCTTTTTTTCCTTCAACCTGCCTTATGGTTACCGTTCACAGCTGTGAATGGTAACGCCTTATGCCGTCTGGGCGTTCTGCTCCCTCAGTCTGGCCTTGCGGATCTTGCCGCTGATGGTCTTGGGCATCTCGTCCACGAACTCGATCAGGCGGACCCACTTGTACTCGGCGAGCTCGGAATTGCAGAATTCCCGGATTTCTCTGTCCAGCTGCCGGGAGGGCTCGTAGCCGGGAGCGGGAACGATGACAGCCTTGATGGCCTGGCCCCGCAGCTTATCCGGCACGCCGATGACGCTGCACTCCGCCACAGCCGGATGCTTCATCAGCACATTTTCCACCTCGTAGGGCCCGATGCGGAAGCCCCCGCTCTTAATGATATCGTCAAAACGGCCGTGGAACCAGTAATAGCCGTCCTCGTCTCTCCAGACCGCGTCGCCCGTGTGGTAGACGCCGCCCCGCCAGACCTCCTGGTACCGCTCCTCGTTGTCCAGATAGGCGCAGAATACGCCCAGGGGCCGCTTTCCGTCCTTCGGCACGATGCAGACCTCCCCGATCTCGCCGTCGGGAACCGGTTTTCCGTCCTTCCCCAGTAATTCGATATGGTACATGGGAGAGGGCCTGCCAAGCGATCCCGCCCGGGAATCCTCATCCCGGAGATTGGCCAGGAGAAGCGTCGTCTCGGTCTGGCCGTAGCCCTCCCGGAGCGTCAGCCCCGTCTGCTGCCGAAATTTATCAAACACTTCGGGGCTTAAATACTCGCCCGCCGTCACCGCATGCTTTACGCTTGGCACAGGCGGAGCGTCCTTTCTTGTCAGGTAGCGGTACACCGTAGGCGGGGCGCAAAAAGAGGTCACCCCATATTTATTAATGACAGAGGCCAGCTGCTTGGGCTCGAAATTGTCGAAGTCATAGACCATGACCGCCGCGCCCACCAGCCACTGGCCGTAGATCTTGCCCCAGGAGGCCTTAGCCCAGCCGGTCTCGGAAATCGTAAAATGAAGTCCGCCGTCCTCCGCCTTCTGCCAGTATTTCGCCGTCACGTAATGGGCCAGCGGATAGGTGAAGTCATGGATCACGCCCTTGGGATAGCCGGAGGTTCCGGAGGTGAAGTACATCACCATCGGATCGGAGGCCTTCGTCTCCTGCCTTGCAAGCTCCTCCGACGCCCTTTCGCAGGCCTCCGTAAAGCTTTCAAAGCCTTCCGCCGCCTCCTTGACCGTAAAGAGCCGACAGTCCGCGTTCAGCTCCTCCACGGCGCTTTTGACCTTGGCCGGCACGCCGTCCATGGGCGTGCAGATCACAGCCTTCACCTTCGCGCTGCGAATCCGATAAATAAAGTCCTCCGTGGTCAGCATATGGGTCACAGGAATCATGACCGCGCCGATCTTGTGCAGGGCTACGCAGAGGAACCAGTACTCATAGTGGCGCTTCAGCGCCAGCATGACCCGGTCGCCCCTTCGGATTCCGGCCGCCAGCAGAGCGTTCGCCGCCCGGTTGCTCTCCCTTCGGATATCCGCGAAGGTGAACACATGCTCCTCGTTTTCCGTATTGCACCAGACGAGGGCCCGTTTCTCCGGCGTCTCCTCCGCCACCCTGTCCACCACGTCATAGCCGAAATTGAAATTTTCCGGCCAGTGGACCGAGATATCCTTCAGGCATCCGTTTTCATCTAAGCTTTCCTCAAAAAAGTTCTGAACGATACTCATACACTGCTCCTTCCAAAGGCGCGGAACCTCTCGTAGCGCTTCTCCTTCAAATCCGGCGTCTCCGACAAAAGCTCCAGCTCCTGCGTCAGCTTCCTTCTGAGCTCCGCGTAAAAGGGCTGCTGCCCCAGCTGCTCCTCCGGGATGATCTCCTCCGCGAATCCAAAGCCTTTCGCGTCCTGGGCCGTCAGCTTCAGGCAGGCCGCGGCCTCCCCTGCTTTTCCGGCGTCCTTCCAGAGGATGCTCGCGCAGCCCTCCGGGGAAATCACTGAGTAGACGGCGTTTTCCAGCATCCAGACCCGGTCCGCCACCGCCAGGGCCAGAGCCCCGCCGCTTCCGCCTTCCCCGATCAGGATGGAAATCACCGGAACGGAAAGCCCCATCATCGTCATCAGGTTTTCCGCGATGGCCTGGCCCTGGCCCCGCTCCTCGGCTCCGACTCCGCAGTAGGCGCCCGAGGTGTCCACGAAACAGATCACCGGGCGGCCGAATTTCTCCGCCTGCTTCATCAGGCGCAGGGCCTTCCGGTACCCTTCCGGCCCCGGCGCTCCGAAATAACGGGCCGCCCGCTCCTTCACGGTATGGCCCTTCTCGATGGCAATCACCGTCACAGGCCGTCCGGAGAGCCGGGCGATGCCGCCCACCACCGCCGGATCGTCCGCGAAGCGGCGGTCTCCGTGGAGCTCAAAAAACTCGGTGAAAATCTCTTTGATATAGTCAAGCCCTGTGGGGCGGTCACTGCCCCGGGCTGTCTTTACACTGTCATAGGCTGTTCTGTTCATCCCCGCGTCCCTCCTGTGTGAAGCTTCAGAAGATGGGCGATCACCTTGCGCTGCCGGTTCCTGGGCACAATCGCGTCCACGAAGCCGTGCTCCAGCATGGATTCCGCCGTCTGGAAGCCCTTGGGCAGGGGCTTTCGCGTGGTCTGCTCCACCACTCTCGCTCCCGCGAAGCCGATGGTCGCCCCCGGCTCTGCCAGGATGATATCGCCCTCCATGGCAAAGCTTGCCGTCACGCCGCCCGTGGTAGGGCTGGTAAGGACGGTCAGATAGAGAAGCCCTTTTTCACTGTGTCTGAGTACGGCTCCGCTGGTCTTAGCCATCTGCATCAGGGAGAAAAGGCCTTCCTGCATTCTTGCTCCGCCGGATACCGTAAAGCCCACCACCGGAAGCTCTTCTTCGGCGGCGTACTCAAAGAGCCGGGTAATCCGCTCTCCCACGGCCGCGCCCATGCTTCCCATCATAAACTGGGGCTCCATCACAAAAAGACAGCATTTCTGCCCGCCGATGGAGGCCGTTCCGCAGACCACAGCCTCTTTCTCATTGCTGGCTGTCCGGACCACGGCCAGCTTCTTCTGGTACCCCGGAAATTTTAAGGGGTCCGTGGACACGATATCGGAAAACAGCTCCGCAAAGGATCCCTCGTCCACGGTCATGCTGATTCTCTGCCTGGCGCCCGTCCGGTAATGGTAGCCGCAGCCGGGGCAGACATTTTTATTTGCCCAGACGCTGCTAAGCGGCATGGAACGGTGGCAGTTGGGGCAGGTCGTCTCCGGATCGGTCTGATCCGTCCTTGCCCTGGAGCGCCCGCCCCGCTCCAGCTCATTCTGGGGACGGCGTATGAAATTTAAGATAGGCATCCTCTCACCTGCTTTCCATGAAACGTAAATCGTAGGAGCCGTCAGCGAATTCCGGCTCGTTTACCAGGGCCAGCTGCTCCTCCAGATTGGTCTCCACTCCCTCGAGCACCAGCTCGCACAGGGCCGCCTTCATCTTGCGCACGGCCTCCTCCCGGGTGCCCGCGCGGACGATCAGCTTGCCAAGCAGCGGATCGTAGAAGGGCGTAATCTCCGCCCCCTGCGCCAGAAAAGTGTCGAAGCGCACGAAGGGGCCGCCCGGCACGTGAAGGGCCGTGACCTTTCCCGTTGAGCGGGCGTTGATACGGCACTCGATGCAGGAGCCGTTCAAAATCACGTCCTCCTGCCTCTGGTTCAAGGAGATCCCGGCAGCCGTGCGGATCTGCCATTTCACCAGATCCACCCCTGTGAGCATCTCGGTCACGCCGTGCTCCACCTGGAGCCGCAGGTTCATCTCCATGAACCAGAAATTCCCCTGGGGGTCGAGAAGAAATTCCAGCGTACCCGCGCCCGTATAGCCGATTTTCGGCACAGCCTCCCGCACCAGCTCCACCAGCCTCTCCCGCATCGCGGCGTCTACCGCCGGAGAAGGCGATTCCTCGATGAGCTTCTGATGGTTCCTCTGTACCGAGCAGTCCCGCTCGCCCAGGCAGAGCACATGGCCCTCCTCGTCCGCCAGGATCTGCGCCTCGATATGACGGGCAGGGTAAATATATTTTTCCAGATACAGCGTCCCGTCTCCGAAGGCCGCCCGGCTCTCCGCCTCCGCCGTGGTGTAGGCCTTCTCCAGTTCTTCCCGGCTGCGGATGACGCGGATACCTCTGCCGCCTCCGCCGGAGCGGGCTTTGAGCATCACCGGATAGCCGATGCGCTCCGCCTCCTGCAGAGCCTCCGGAAGGCCGCTTAAGGCTTCCGTTCCCGGAATGACCGGAAGGCCGGCCCGCTTCATCAGCGCCTTGCTTTCCGCCTTGTCGCTTAAGGCCTTCATGCTTTCCGCCGAAGGGCCGATGAACGCGATGCCGTTCTTTTCGCAAAGCTTTGCGAAATCCCGGTTCTCCGACAAAAAGCCGTAGCCCGGATGGATGGCCGCCGCGCCTGTGGCCAGGGCTGCGCTGATGATCCGCTCCGCGTTCAGATAGCTGTCCGCCGCGGACGCAGGGCCGATGCAGACGCTCTCGTCCGCCAGGGCCGTGTGCAGCGTCTCCCGGTCGGCCTCGGAATAGACCGCCACCGACGATACGCCCATCTCCTTGCAGGCCCGGATGATCCGGACGGCGATCTCGCCGCGGTTTGCAATCAAAATCTTGGTAAACATAGCTACTCCTTGTTTTCCTTATCTACAATCGCGAAGGAGAACTCGCCCTGTACGCAGAGCTTTCCGTCCACATAGCCGCACCCTTCCGCGAAGTAGAAGGGGCCCTTGGAGCGCTTGATGCGGCAGCGGGTGGTAAAGGTGTCTCCCGGCTTCACCGGGGAACGGAACCGTACATTATTCATTCCCGTATAGAAGGGAAGCTTTCCTTCGGTCATCACATCCTTCAAAAGGATGCAGGAGGACTGGGCCAGAATCTCACAGAGAATCACGCCCGGCACCACCGGATTTCCGGGGAAATGCCCCTGGAGGAACCACTCGTCCCCCCGGATACGCAGGGTTCCCACCGCCGTATCCTCCTCCTGCTCTACCTCGTCCAGGAGCAGCATGGCGTCCCGGTGCGGGATAATCTGTTTTATCTCTTCCTTTGTCATGCGCTCATCTCCCGGATCCGGAACAGCTCGGTTCCATATTCTACCACCTGGCCGTTCTGGGCGCAGATCTCCTCGATCACGCCGTCCTTCTCAGCCAGCACCTCGTTCATCAGCTTCATGGCCTCGATGATGCACAGCACGTCGCCCTTATGTACGGTATCTCCCGCCTTCACATAGGGGTCGGCGTTCTCAGCCGGGGCGGCGTAAAAGATTCCCACGGTGGGAGACTTGACGCTCTCCAGGTTCGCCGCCGCGTAATTCTGCGCCGCCTGAGGCTTTGCCTCAAAGGCCGGGGCCTCTGACAGCGGGCTGTACTGCGCTCCTGCGCTGTACTGTGCTGCACTGTACGGTGCTGCGCTGCCCTGCATTCCGGACGCGGCCGCGTTCTGCGCGGGAGCCGCGTCAGCCAGGAGGGAACCGGCTCCCGCGCCGTCCCGCTCCCTCTCCAGGCGGATCACGCCCTGCTTCTCATCGATCTCAATTCCCGTCAGATCCAGCTCTCTCATGAGAGAGGCGTATTTTCTGATCTCTGCTTCATTCATCGCTTACACCTTCCTAAACGCAAGACATGCATTGTGTCCGCCGAAGCCCAGGGAATTGGACAGGCACAGATCCACCTCTGCCTTCACCGCCTGGTTCGGCACGTAGTTCAGATCGCAGGCCGGATCCGGCTCCAGCAGATTCAGGGTGGGCGGGATAATTCCCGTCTCCAGAACCTTCAGGCAGACCACAGCCTCCATAGCTCCTGCCGCTCCCAGCATATGGCCGGTCATGGACTTGGTGGAGCTTACATAAGCCTGGCGGGCCTTCTCCCCGCCCAGGGCCGTCTTGACCGCGATGGTCTCTCCCGCGTCATTTAAGGGAGTTCCCGTGCCGTGGGCGTTGATATAGAGCCTTTCCTCTCCTGTATAGCCGGCCTCTTCCAGGGCCTGCTTCATGGCTCTCGCTCCGCCCGCCGCGTCCGGCAGGGGCGCGGTGATATGGTAGGCGTCGCAGGTGGAGCCGTAGCCGCACACCTCGCCGTAGATCTTCGCGCCGCGCTTTACCGCGTGCTCATACTCCTCCAGCACTACAGCCGCCGCGCCCTCGCCGATGATAAAGCCCGCCCGCCGCTTGTCGAAGGGCAGGGAGGCCGCGTCCGGATCCTCGGAGACAGACAGGGCCTGCATATTCACAAAGCCTGCCACGCCGCACTCATTGATGGAAGCCTCGGCTCCGCCGGAAATCACCACGTCCGCGTAGCCGTGGCGGATCGCCCGCACCGCCTCGCCGATGGCATTGGAGCCGGAAGCGCAGGCCGTCACAGCCGGAAGGGCCGGGCCCTGGCAGTTGAAACGGATGGCAATCATGCCCGCTCCCATATTGGCGATGAGCATCGGGATAAAGTAGGGGGATACCCTGGAGGGTCCCCGGTCCAGAAGCTTCTTGTACTCCCTGGAAAAGGTGTTGATACCGCCGATTCCGGTGCCGAAGTAGACCGCGAACCGCTCCGGATCCACGGTTCCCAGCACGCCGCTCTCCTCCACTGCCTGGCAGGCGGAAGCAAGAGCATACTGAGCGTAAAGATCGCTTCTTAAGGTTTCCGCCTTCTCCATATATTTTCTGGCGTCGAAATCCTTTACCTCAGCCGCCAGCTTTGCCTTGTACTCTGTTGTATCAAAACGGGTAATCGGCCCGATACCGTGGACGCCGGAAATCAGATTTTCCCAGCTCGTCTGTACGTCGTTTCCCACGGGGGAGACAGCTCCCATTCCGGTCACCACAACCCTGCGATTATTCTGATTCATATTTTTCTCCTCTTACACTCCCATACCTTAGCCTTACATTCCCATGCCGCCGTCTACCCGCAGCACCTCGCCGGTGATATAATCGGACTCCGCCAGGAAAGCCACGGCCTTCGCGACTTCTTCCGCCGCTCCGGCCCTCTTTAAGGGAATCAGGTTCATCCAGGCGTCTTCCGCCCCGGACAGCTCCTTCGTCATATCTGTGGCGATAAAGCCGGGCGCCACCGCGTTGCAGAGAATGTTCTTTCCCGCCAGCTCCTTGGCCACAGACTTGGTAAGGCCGATGACGCCCGCCTTGGAGGCCGCGTAGTTGGCCTGGCCCGCGTTTCCGTGCAGGCCCACCACGGAAGATACGTTTACGATTCTTCCGCCCTTATTGCGGATAAAAATGCTGGTCACATGGCGGATCATGTTGAACGCGCCCTTCAGGTTCGTCGCCAGAACCGCGTCGAAGTCCTCTTCCTTCATCATGACCAGCAGCTTATCTCTGGTAATTCCCGCATTGTTGACAAGGATATCCACCCTGCCGAAATCCTCTTTGATCCTTGCGACGGTCTCTTTGGCGGCCTCGAAGTCCGCCACGTCGCAGCAGTAGCTCCCGGCCCGGACGCCATAGCGCTCCCTGCACTCGCCGCAGACCCTTTCCGCAAGCTCCTGGTTTCCCGCGTACAGGACGGCGATGTCCGCCCCCCGGGAGGCCAGCTCCCGCGCCACTGCGGCGCCGATTCCACGGGAACCTCCCGTCACGATTGCAACCTTTCCGTTCAGCATTTTATTCCCTCCGCTGATTTTTATATCCGCTTTTTACAGCGCTAGTATACAAGGGGCGATACCGCCCCTTGTACCTGACGCTGCCCTGGTGCCGGGCCGCAGGCAGCCGCCTGCGGTTCGGATTCAGGCTGTGATTTCTGCCTTTACAGCCTCAAGCCCCGCCATATCCGATACGGCGAAGGTCCTTACATGTTTGTCAATTCTCTTAATCATGCCGCAGAGCGTCTCTCCCGGCCCGATTTCCACAAAGGTGTCGGCCCCGTCCGCGATCATGCGGCGGATAGTCTCTTCCCACCGCACCGGAGAAACGATCTGGCCGCCCAGAAGCTCTTTTCCTTCCGCTTCCCGGCCTTCGCCCGGATAAGGCGCCGCCGTCCGGTTCGCGTAAACCGAAATCTCTGGCATCCGAAGCTCTGTCCCTTCAAGCTCCGCCGCGAAGGCTGCCGCCGCCGTCTCCATGAACGGAGAGTGGAAGCCTCCCTTTACCTTCAGCGGAAGCACCCGGCCGCCGGCCGCCTTGACCGCCTCGCCAAAGGTCTTCATCTCCTCCGCCCTTCCAGATACGGATACCTGGCCCGGACAGTTAAAGTTCACCGGATAGACCGCCGAAAAGCCGCCGCAGATCTCCTGCACCTGCTCCGCCGTCAGCTTCACCACCGCTGCCATGGAAGCGGGATTTGCCTCCGCCGCCTCCTGCATCAGCTCTCCCCGGCGGCATACCAGGGAAAACATGGTCTCAAAATCCGCCATCCCGGCATATGCCAGGGCGCTCAGCTCTCCCAGGGAAAAGCCGGCCGCCATATCCGCATGGACGCCGCTTTCCGTAAGGGCCGCTGCCGCCGCCAGCTCCATGGCAAAAAGGCAGGGCTGTGTGTTCTTCGTGACGCTTAACTCCTCGTCGCTGCCCCAAAAGCACTGCTTAGAGGTGCCCGGACGCAGGGCGTCCGCCCGGCGGAAGATCTCCGACGCGGCGGGATCCTTCTCACAGAGCTCCCGGCCCATCCCCGTGTGCTGGGCTCCCTGTCCGGAAAATACAAACGCTAGCTTACCCATCTGCAGGCTCCCTTCAGAATCGGCTCCGCCTCTTCGATGACCTCGCGCACAATCTCCGCGGCCGGCTGCTCCTGCTTTACAAAGGCCGCAGACTGGCCTGCCAGGAAGCAGCCCTTTTCCATGTCGCCTTCCTTTACAGCCTTCCGAAGAGCACCCACGCCCAGCTGCTCCAGCTCGTCATCCGGCATGCCGCCGAACTCTGCCTTCGTGTACTCCCTTGCGAACTGTGTCCGCAGGCTCCGCACCGGATGGCCCAGGCGCTTGCCTGTCACTGTGGTGCACAGGTCCGTGGCGTGCAGGATCCTGTCTTTATAGGTCGGATGGATGGAACACTCATTGGCGCTTAAGAACCGGGTTCCCATCTGGACGCCGCAGGCCCCCAGCATGAAGGAAGCCGCCACGCCCCGGCCGTCGGCGATGCCGCCCGCCGCGATGACGGGAAGATCCGTCGCGTCGCATACCAGAGGCACCAGAACCATGGTGGTCAGCTCTCCCACATGGCCGCCGCTCTCGCCGCCCTCGGCGATCACCGCGCTGGCTCCCAGCCTCGTCATCAGCTTTGCCATGGCCACAGAGGGCACGACCGGAATCACATGGATTCCCGCCGCCTTCCACTCCTTCATATATTTGGAGGGATTGCCGGCACCCGTGGTGACTACGGCTACCTTTTCTTCACATACAAGGGCCGCGATCTCGTCCGCGAAGGGACTCATCAGCATAATGTTGACGCCGAAGGGTTTATCCGTCAGGCTCTTCGCCGTCTGGATTTCCTTTCTCACCACGTCAGCCGGAGCGTTGCCCGCGGCTACGATGCCCAGGCCGCCCCCGTTCGATACGGCCGCCGCCAGGCGTCCGTCCGCTATCCACGCCATTCCGCCCTGAAACACCGGATACTTGATTCCCAGCATATCGCAAATCGGTGTGTGAATCATATCAGTCTTCCTTTTCCTTTCTGAAAGCCGCTTACTGCTGCTCCTGCTGCTTCTTCTCTACCAGCTCTACCAGCTGTCCTACCGTCTCCACCTTCTCGTCCAGCTCGATGGAAAGTCCCAGCTCATCCTCCAGGTTCATCAGCAGGTCTACGGTGTCCAGGGAATCGATTCCCAGATCGTGGAACGTGTCCTCCGCCTTAATCTCAGATACCTCGCAGTCCAGTCTGTCAGCCAGCAGCTTCGCAATCGTCTCAAATACCATGATAAAATCCTCCAGATTTTTCTTTTTTGTTTTTCTTGATGTTTTTTCAGTTTTTATTTGTTGACTTATCAACAAGATGGATAGTAGCACCGTTTTGTTGATTTGTCAACAAGTATTTTCCAATTTTCTTTTCCTATATTTCCAGGAGGGGCGGTGTGCGCGCGTGTAGGCGGCTATAAATAATAAAAGCAGACCTGCTTTTGAACACAGATCTGCTTTCTCATTTCGAGGCCCTTGGCTTACGCCATCACTACCATGCACTCCTTTTCACAAAAAGCGATTCCATATTTCATAATTTTCTTTGTTCCACATCGTTTCAAGCCTTCCGCGTATTTTTTCCTCCCGATCTGCTTTAACGCCTCCATGCAGGCGGTTTCCAGTTTTCCATCATTCGCATACTTCAGCTCGATCACGATCCCAGTCCGCTCCGGTGTCTGAATAGAAATATCGCTGTAGCCTTCTCCAGTCACCGCATTGGACCGAACCAGCCAGCTCCCCTGGCTGCGCAAAAGGCCAAGCAGCATACCATGGTAAAAGTTCTCTTTCATGTTCGTGCGGACTGCCGTATCCCGCACACTGATAGAATCCCACAGATAGTCACCGAGCATCTTCTGAATCGTATCTGTATCACCAGCTGGAAACGCTGCACAAAAACGGTTGATCCTCGCAGAGTCTGCCCGAGTCGTTTCTTCAAACCAGTTCTTTACAAGTTCAATAAACAGTTCCCTCACTTCACGGTTTGGCAGCGCCAGCTCCATCTGCTTTCCAGACAGCTTCCTGCGGCAGGTCAGGTATCCTGTGGAATAAAGGACACTCCAGATATTATCAATAGAATCTTCCACATCTTTGTAGGTCAATTCCTGACGGATGGTTTTTGTGATAGTTCCGCTGTTGAGCAGCTGTTCAACCTCATTTCTTGTGTTTTGATTCGCTTTTTTCAGCAGGCGGCAGATCAAATCGTTTCCACTCGTATTAGCCCAATAATTCTCCGGCTCTGCCTCCTTATCCTTCAGCAGAATTTGGGTATATTTTATGACATCCCACGGGCAGTAAACAGACGTACCTCCAAACCGATAGCCATCATACCAATCACGGACTGTATCATGGAAACCGCTCAGTCCGTAATCATTCAAAAGTTCCGTTACCTCGTCTTCCGTAAATCCAAAGCTATCGCAGAAATAAGGATCTGATATGGTCATTACATTCATGTTATTCAGTCCCGTAAAGATACTCTCCTTAGAAATCCGCAGACATCCAGTAAGCACCGCAAAATACAGGCTGTCATTCGTCTTCAGCGCATTGCCCAGCAGGTTCCGCATAAGGTTTACCATCTCATCATAGTATCCGCCCTGGAAGGCCTTATCCAGTGGAACATCATATTCATCGATCAACAGAATCACTTTTTTCCCATAGTGTTTTTCAAGAAGCTGGGACAGCGTTTTCAGACTGTCAATCAATGCTGCATCCGACATAGCATATCTGGCATCACTCTTTATTTCAACATTGACAAGCTGCTTATACGAATTTTTATCCCCCTCATCCAGCTTTGCGCTTTCACGCAGGAACCGAAACCGTCCAGCCTCGTTTCCGATAACCGTCCTCAATGCGGCAGCCGCAGCTTCATATTTTAAACCATCCACACTCTTCAGACTAATGGAGATCACCGGAAATTTTCCCATGTATTCTTCACACAGTTCTTTCTCCTGCACGATCTTTAAACCAGCAAACAGCTCCGGATCGCTTCCAATCTCAAAGAAAGCTTTCAACATACTCATATTAAGAGACTTGCCAAAGCGCCTGGGACGGGTAAACAAATTGACTTCACCCCAGTTTTGCAGCAGTTCCTTAATAAACAAAGTTTTGTCCACGTAATAAAAATCATTTGTCCTGAGTTTTTCAAATCCATCGATACCGATGGGAAGCTTCTTCCTCACCTCTCCCACACCCCTTTCAAGCTTCCTATTATGTATCTATTTTAATATTAAGCTTCAGGACAGTCAAGCAGCGCTGCCTTTTCTCATATCACTCCACCCCCAAAGCCTTAAATACCGCATCCTCCGCCCTGTTCTGGTACAGACACATAATGCTCAGACTCTTCATCGGTAATTGGGAAACGCTCAATAAATTTTGCTATCCAAAGAATTATTTCCCCCAATGCAAAAATAAGTTCTCTGTTAAAAAAAATATTTTGCCTTTATACAGAATCGGCGCAGAGAAAGGAATGTTTGGACCATCGTTTCCATCATTTTATTACCGAAAAAACACGCAGACAGGCCGCTTCCGCCTTGTTATTTTGCTGAAAATATGCTATCTTTTAAAAAATACAACTGCCGGATCTCCGGTTGAAAGAGAGCGTGAAAAGAATGAGCACCATGAGACTGACCCTGCTGACAGACCTCTACGAGCTGACCATGATGCAGGGCTACTTTAAGAACCAGACCAATGAAACCGTCGTCTTCGACGTCTTTTACCGGAAAAATCCCTCCGGCAGCGGCTTCGCCATCGCGGCCGGCCTCGACCAGGTCATCGACTATATCAAGAACCTGACTTTCGAGCCTGGCGATATCGAGTATCTGCGAAGCCTGAAGCTCTTCGATGAGGATTTTCTGGAGTACCTGAGTAATTTCCGGTTCTCCGGCGACATCTACGCGATTCCGGAAGGCACCGTCGTATTTCCGCGGGAGCCCCTTCTTAAGGTCATCGCCCCGATTATGGAGGCACAGCTTGTGGAGACGGCGATCCTCACCATCGTAAACCACCAAAGCCTCATCGCCACCAAATCCGCCCGGGTCGTCTACGCGGCGAAGGGCGACGGCATCATGGAATTTGGCCTCCGCCGGGCCCAGGGGCCTGACGCCGGCATCTACGGCGCCCGCGCCGCCATGATCGGCGGCTGTATCGGCACCTCCAACGTGCTGGCCGGACAGCTCTTCGACGTCCCCGTCAAGGGCACCCACGCCCACAGCTGGATCATGAGCTTCCCGGACGAGTACACGGCTTTCAAGAAATATTCCGAGCTCTACCCGGACGCCTGCATCCTGCTGGTGGACACCTACGACACGCTGAAATCCGGCGTCCCGAACGCCATCCGCGTCTTTACGGAGATGCGGGAGGCCGGCATTCCGCTGACCTTCTACGGCATCCGCCTGGACAGCGGCGACCTGGCCTACATGTCCAAGAAGGCACGGAAGATGCTGGACGCGGCCGGCTTCCCAGACGCAGTCATCTCCGCCTCCAGCGACCTGGACGAGTACCTGATCACCAGCCTGAAGAACCAGGGCGCGGCCATCACCTCCTGGGGCGTCGGCACGAATATGATCACCTCCAGCGACTGCCCCGCCTTCGGCGGCGTCTACAAGCTGGCGGCCGTGCTGGATGAGGAAGGGGAATTTGTTCCGAAGATCAAGCTCTCCGAGAATACGGAGAAGATTACGAATCCGGGCAACAAGACCATTTTCCGGATTTACGATAATGAGACGGGCAAGATCCGGGCGGATCTCATCGCCCTGGCGGACGAGACCTTCGACTGCTCCCAGGATCTCCTCATCTTCGATTCCATCGAGACCTGGAAGAAGACGAAGCTCAAAGGCGGCACCTACCATATGCGGGAACTGCTCGTCCCCGTCTTCCAGAAGGGCGAATGCGTCTACACCTCGCCCAGCGTCATGGAGATCCGCGACTACTGCGCACGGGAGCAGGATACCCTCTGGGATGAGACGAGACGCCTTACCAATCCCCACGAGGTCTATGTGGATCTGTCCGACAAGCTGTTCCGGATCAAGTCCGGGCTTTTGGATCAGATGAGCCAGGAACTGTAAGATATCTAAAAAACACTGCCCTGCCGGAAGCCGTTTTTCTGCTTCCGCGCGGGACAGTGTTTGCTGTCTTACGTTTCTTTTCAGCCTTTTGGCCTTTCAGGCCTTCTCTTCCCTGCTGCTCTTATAATGGTAAAACCCTTTCTTATACTTCTCGTCGTCTTCCCCAGAAAGCCTGCGGATCACGCGGCAGGGGTTCCCGCCTGCCAGCACCCCGGAGGGGATATCCCGCGTCACTACGCTCCCGGCCGCTATCACCGTATTGTCGCCGATGGTCACGCCGCCCATAATACATACATGCCCTCCGATCCAGACGTTGCTGCCCACTTTAATGGGCCAGGCATATTCCAGCCCCTGATTGCGCAGCTGGGAATCAAAGGGATGCCCTGCCGCGTAAATCCCGCAGTTTGGCGCGATAAAGACATTATCGCCAAACTCCACCTCCGTGCCTGCCAGGATAATCAGGTTGTAATTGGAGTAAAAATTTTCCCCGATCGTCACCCTCTCCCAGAAATCACACTGGAAAGGCTGCTCAATCACGAAATTTTTCCCCGTCTTTTTAAAGAGCCGCCGTATCATGGCGTCCCGCTCCGCCTTCTGGGACGGGCGGAAATGGTTATAGTCATAATTCTGCTCCTGGCTCCTTAGCCGTCCCTCCACAATCTCCTGATCATAGGTTGCGTCATACAAAAGTCCTGCGAAAGCCTTTTCCTTTTCTGTCATAGCTGCTCCTTTCACGTCGTTTTAGAAGGGGCGATCTGCCTGGCACAGCGGCGCTACTGAATCACCTTTTCCAGATATTCCAGCGTGCGCTCCACGATCGCGTCCCCAAATTCCTTGCTCGCCTCCTGGGCGCTCTTGGCGTACCACTCTGTATTGTCCTTCCTGCGCTCCAGATCGACCCGCTCCGGATAGAGGCTGAGCATCATGCTGGTCTCCACCTTTCCCGCGTGGTCAAAGCCGCAGAATGCCTGGACTTCTTCTCCCAGAAGAGGGAGAACCTTGATATAGGAAAACGGATCGTCCCCGGTTCCGCAGTTCTCGTAGTAATCCGCGTAGTCGTCGCTTCCCCACCAGCCCGGGCCTTTCGTGTCCTCAAGGTACTCCATGATTACCTTTTTCGCCGCCTTATGGCAGGCCAGGGTCATAGGCATCAGGCCCGCGTTTTCCGTCTGGTGGTGGGGGATGCAGTAGATATTTTTTACCCCTCCGTACACCAGCGATTTCAGGATACAGTAAAGGTACTGCTCATAGGCATCCACGTCTACGTGGATCGTGCCGCTCTCCGGGCCCGCCACCGCATAGCTTGCGACGCCGTACCAGATCGGCGGGCAGACGACGATCTCCTTCCTTTTTTCAAGCTCCCTTAAAACCCCCGTGACCACAAACGTGTCCGTGCCAGAGCTTAGATGCCTCGTATGGTATTCTATCGTCCCAATGGGGATGACAAACGGAACCTTTCTTTCCCTGGCGTCCTTGATCTCATCAAAGAAAATATCCAAAAGCTGCATAGGATTCCCTCCTTTTATCTCACTTTTATCTCACTTTTATCTCACTTCAATCCTGCTGCTCCACATAAAAAATACTCTCCATGTCATGATAATACGGGCTTTCCTTGTCGAACGCGTACGTCTCAAAGCAGGGATGCGTATGTTTCCACCACTCCTGCGTAATGGGATCCGCTTCCATTTTCCTCATATCCGCTTCATAGTCTGTACCCGTATATTCATAATACGTAAACACCAGCCTGCCCTGGATAAAGATAGAATAATTCGTCAGGCCGCACTCCCGAATCATGTCAACCACCTCGGGCCAGGGATCCGCGTGGAGCTTTATGTATTCTTCTACCATATCCTCCTTAAGCATCCCTATCTGCCCAAACCGTCTAAGCGCCTTTTCTATCCTGCCCACCGCCTTTCACCAATTTTTCAATCTGATCCCACGCCGGCATAGCCGCGATCCCTGTCCTGCCTGTGGCGCAGACTGCCGCCGCCGCGTTTGCGTACCTTACCATCGTTCCCATATCCTGGCCGGGATGGTGGACCAAAAGATAATGGATCACACCCAGGAAGGTATCCCCGCACCCGGTCGTATCCACTGCCTCCACCGGGAATCCCGCTTCGTGCCCTTTCCGATCCCCCGCGCCATACCAGGCCCCTTTTTCTCCTGCCGTGACAAATACATAGCGGATCCCTTTCTCCAGGAGCCTTTCGACAGCCTCCGGCGGCGAAACCCTCTCCGGGCCAAAGATCAGGCTCATCTCTTCTTCTGAGATTTTCAGGATGTCACAGCAGTCCAGCCCCTCCAGGATCACACTTCTGGCTTCCAGCGGGGAACTCCAGAGATTCTCCCGGTAATTGGGGTCAAAAGAGACTAGGACGCCTCTCTTTCTTGCCTCCTCCCTCATCCTTCTCACTGTGGACGCGCTTGGCTCGTCTGTGAGGCTCAGCGTCCCGTAATGGAAAATCTTCGCATCCAGCCACCAGTCCCCGCCGATATCCCCGTATTCCAGGCGGGTGTCCGCCCCGGGATTCCGGTAAAAGGCAAAACGGCGTTCTCCGCCGGGCCCATTTGCCACAAAATCAATGGTGGTATGCTCTGGCACCTCCAGAAGCCCTCTCGTATCGATCTGCAATCCCTGCAGCTGGGCGCGCAGAAATTCCCCAAAAAAATCTTTGCCGACACATCCGATAAACGCGCAGTTTCCGCCCAGCTTCGCGTTGGCTGCCAGGCAGTTGGCCGGCGCGCCGCCCGGATTCATCTCAAACCCCGGATTTCCCATGGGGCCCGGGGCAGACGGAGAAAAGTCGATCAGGACTTCTCCCACTCCCACGACATCATACATCTGCCCTTTCTCCTTTTTGAATTTTTTTCAGCATATGGAAGCTGTCCTTCAAAGCCGGATACAAGGAACGGTAGACCTGGAAATAAGGATCGTAGCTTTTTTTCCTTTCCTTTGACGGCTCGAACCTTTTGCTTTCCCTGGAAAACACTGCAGACACCTGGCTCCAGTCCATCCCGTTCCCAGAGGCTGCCATGGCGGCCATCGCCCCTGCCGCGCAGCCGGATTCTTCATTTTCCATCTTTACGACGGGCCTTCCGGTAATATCCGCCTTCAGCTGCAGCCAGTAATCCGAGCGGGAGCCTCCCCCGACTGCCCGTATCTCTTCTATCCGCACGCCGCAGCCCTGCTCTATCATTTCCAGGTTCTGGCGCAGCTCAAACGTGATTCCTTCCAGGATTCCCTGCAGAAGCTTCGCGCGCCCAGTCTGGAACTGCAGCCCTATGGCCGCGCCCATGGAGTCAGCGTCCTTGTACGGCGGCCCCGACCCGGCGAAATGCGGCAGGATCAGAAGGCCGGACGGCCTGTCCCCACACTGCGCGATCATGGCTTCATAGCCGCTCTGTCTTATCGCGGCCTCTTCTATCTGATCCCGGTACCAGTTTACCACTGCGCTGCCTCCCACATTTGTCGCAGTACAGATATAAAGGCCGGGATAGAGATGATAGTTCAGCGCGTACTTGTTTTCCATAAAATACGGGGTCAGCATAGGCTCCGCCATAGAAACGCTCAGCGTCTCCATCGTTCCCGTGCTCACTACGGCTGTCCCTTCCTTAGAAAGGCCAGCCCCGGTCGCCGCGCACGACTGGTCGAAGCCTCCGGCGGCCAGGTAGACAGGCTTTGCAAATCCCAGCTCCCGCGCCCTTTCTTCCTCTATCCATCCCGCAAAGCTGCCGGAGTCCACGAGCCGCGAAAACCATTCCTTCTTCAAATCCGCTGCTTCCAGCACCTCATCCAGATAGCGTTTCTCTTTTAAATCCACAAGCATCAGCCTGGCAGCGGAAGAAAAGCTGCATACCGGCCGCCCAAGGCCCAGCCTTAGCTGCAGGAAGTCCTCCCAGGTCATCACATGGCGGATTTCCCGGAACAGGGAAGGCTCATGTGTCTTATACCACATGAGCCTGAAAACACCATACTTCCTGTGTATCGGCAGCCCCGTCCTTTCAAACAGGTACTGTGGGGAAAAGCTGTGCAAAAGCCTCTCCAGCTCTTCCTGCCCTCTGGAATCGCGCGACATCATCACCGGAGCCAGGCTGCTCATCTGTCCATCCAGGATGACGCACTCGTCCCCGGACACGCTGATGCCGATTCCCTCTGCCGTCTCATCGCCCATATGCCTGTTGTTCTCCAGCACGCATTCCTTTACAAGCTCCGCCACCAGCTCCGGATCCAATTCTTCCTGCCCTGGCGACGCATGGCGGTATGGGTACTGGCGGTATGCGCGGTACAGCAGCCTTCCCGTCTCCGAAAATGTGCAGGCCTTGCATCCCGTCGTCCCCACATCGATTCCCATATAATTCATGGTTCTTCCCTATACATCCTTGTGTATCTATTTGTTTGAAAAAATATCCATCAGATGACCTACTTCCTTTGTGACGCCCTTCTTCGCCTCCACCAGAAGCTCCGGGAACCTCATACGGCCGCCCGCCAGCACACGGATGATTTCATCCACCGCCGCTGTGGAAACCCTGGTGAAGATGCTGATCTTATCCACGCCAATGTCGATCGCTCTGCGGTAGGAATCATCCGCCACGCCGCTTCCGCCGTGCAGGGAGATATAGACATCCGTCTTGTCACAGATTTTCTTCAGCCTGTCATAATCCAGATGGCTTTCTCCCGCCGCCCTTCCATGGGTCGTTCCCACAGAGACAGCCAGGATATCCACCCCTGTCTTTTCTGTAAATTCTTCCACCAGATCCGGATCTGTGACCGCGTCATGATCGTATTTGGAGGTATTATCCTTGCCTACCGTCCCGATCTTCCCAAGAGGAGCCTCTACCAGGACGCCATGGCTGTGGGCCATCTCCACGATATCTCTCGTCTGGTGGATCTTTTCCTCAAACGGAAGCTCATAGCCGTCGAACATAACCGTCGAGAAGCCGGCTTCAATCGCCTTCTCGATCGTCTCCACCTTTTTCGCATGGTCAAGCTGGAGAGCGATGGGCGCAGAAGCCTTTTCGGCCTGGTTTTTCATCACATAGGTAATCAGATCCCAGTCAGAAAACTTAATATGGCTTTCCGCGAGCGGCAGGATGAGCGGGTAATTTTTTTCTTCGGCAGCCGCGATAATTCCCTGAACCATCTCTATATTAAAGCAGTTGAAGGCGCCTACCGCATAGCGGCCCTTTCTCGCATCCTCCAGCATCCCTTTCATTTCTACTACAGCCATGTCCAACCCTTCCTTTCTTTAGCAGTCTATCTCATGAATCGTTCCAATCTGGGGGCTTAACAGTTCGCAGCCCTCTTCCGTAATCACCACCGGTTTTTCCCATCTCAAGCCAAAGTTCGGGCCCATCGCGAAGGTATCGATCTGGAAGGTCATATTCTTCTTCAGCGGGTAATCCGAGATAGTCTCCATCCACGGAGCCTCTACCTCGATTAAGCCTAGCCCGTGGCAGGGACCGTACAGCAGGTTTTCCCCGTATCCGTTATCCTGGAAGAACTTGATAAAGTCTTTTGCGATGGTGGAAGCGATCACGCCTGCCTTCAGCTGCTTTTCCGTCCACATATGCGCTTTCAGGCAGAACTCAACCAGCTCCTTCTTAAGCCCGGTAAGCGGCCCCATGGAAACCGGCATTCCGATAGAGGGAGAATAGCCGTCAATCTTAGCCGCCAGGTTAATCTGTACGATATCGCCCTTCTTGATCTCACGGTAGCTGGATCTGGAAATGGCGTGCTGAGTGGATTTTTCCGAGAATACGTACAGCGGAAGCCCCTCATACTCTGCGCCGTTCTCATAGATGCACTGCTGTGCGACGCCTACCATCTGAAGCTCCGTCACTCCAGGCTTCAGCTTGCGGATGACCTCGTCTGTGGCTATCTTGGTGATGCGGGCCGCCTCTCTTAAGCAGGCGATCTCATTGTCCGATTTCACCGAGCGCAGCGTCGTCATAATGTCGTCGCACCTTACGATCTCCGCCTCCGGGTACGCGTCTTTCAGCCCCTCATAGACGACCAGGTTCGTATCCAGCCAGGCAGCCATGCCGATCCGGATATGATCCCCTGTCACGTGGAGTTCCTGGAAGACCTCGCGGAAGGTCTGGCACTTCAGTTCCGGGTAAGACGGGTTCGCGGATTCCCGGTATTCCCTCAGCACCCTTACCTTTTCAATTTTTCCGAAATCAGCCGCAAAGATCTCGCTCTCAGGCCCTACCATCAGCGCGCAGTCCCCGGCGGGAGTGATCGCGACTCCTACCCTCTCAAATACCGGCCAAAAACCGGAAAAATATCTCGTATTCGCATAGTCGGCCTCTGAGCCGTTCACCACAAGGACATCCAGCCCTCTTTCCCGGATCAGCTCAGCCGCCCTTTGGATTCTCTCTTTATATTCATAATCAGGTATACATATTCTGCCCATAGTTTTTTCTCCTTCCAGTTTCGTTGTCTTCTAGTCCGCAGCATACCCCATAACCGTGTAATACGCCAAATTCGTCTGCCTTGCATCCAAGCGGCCATACTGGACGATGACCGGCACGCTGCTCTCCACCTTCATAGCATACTGAGTCTCCAGCGGCTGCGTCTTGTCCTTAAAATACTTTTCTTCGTGGGTCTTCATGCAGCACACACGCTCGGCTCCCACCAAAATCTCTTCTGTCGTGACAGGATCCCTGTCTTCATAATAAAATGTAATCCTGACAGCCGCCTGCTCCTGGTTGGGATTTAAGATCACGACGGACTCGTGCCCTTTTAACTGGCTGTCTCCAAATGGCGGCCTGTCCCCGTCAGGGAAAAACCACACCTTTTTCCCGTATTCTTTCATATGCCCGGCCTTTCCTCTCCGCGCGGTAAGCAATCGTTTGCTCATCGCGCAGAAATACTCTCTTCCTTACTTTTTACTCATTTTTGTTTCTGATTGTCTGGCCATCCAAAAATTGATAGGGCAGCAGTTTGCGGCTGTATTTTCCAGGCGTCTTCATATTGTTCAGCACCATATCGACCGCCGCTTCCGCGATCTCTTCCACCGGCTGGACAATCCCCGTGATGCTAAGCCCCTGCGGCGACATCGGATCCTCCCCGTCAAAGCACACCAGCCCCACATCCTCCGGGACGCGCACCCCGTGCTTTCGCAAGGCGGCATAGGCCCCAAAGGCCTCCACATTGTTATGCGCGTAGATGCATTCCGGCAGGTTATGGTTCTCGATCAGCCTTTCCACAATTTCAAAACCGCTCTTATAATGGCAGTCCCCAAAATAGATCTTATCCTGGGAACACTCCATATGATTATCTCTGAGGCAGTTCTGAAACCCTGTGAGGCGCTGGTTGCTCGACGTCTCGTCCAGATCTCCGGTAATCATGATGATATCCCTGTACCCCGCGTCGATCACCCGCTGCGTCAATTCCATCGAAGCCTGGAGATTGTTGATGCTCACAAAGGAGTATGGCTTCTCCGTCATGTAAGGTTCATTGTCCACGAATACACAGTTGATATTCTGCGTCTCGCTCTCATATATCATGCTCCTGCTGGCGGGAGATACGATGATCCCCGCCACGTTTTTTTCCTTCAGGAGCTGATAATATTCCATCTCCCGCTCAACACTCTCGTCGGTATCGCAGAAGATGATATTGTATCCTTCTTCCCACAGCCTGTGATCTATACATTTTAGCAGCCTTACGAAAAAGGTATTGGTGACGTCAGGTATAATCACTCCAATCGTCGAACTCGTCTGTTTTTTCAGCTCTCTGGCGTTCACATTCGGCGTATAGCTCAGCCTTTTCGCCGCGTCCATGACGGCTTTGCGCTTTTCTGTGCTGATCCTTCCCGTATTATTCAGCACCCTTGACACACTGGATACAGACAGTCCCACTTCTTCTGCGATATCCTTTAATGTTGCTCTCATACCCAAACTCCACTTCTGAAAATAATGAATCTATCTATTTTATTTCAGAATACCATTTCCGCTGGGAAATGTCAAAACCAGACAATTCAAGTTTTAATCATACAGCAGGGGAGCGATGTTCTCGTCATCCATGTTGGAAGCGTCATACCAGTAGCAGCCGGTATCGATGAAAGATTCTACCTCTTCTCCGTTCAAAAGTTTCACCGCGCTCTCCACAGCCGCGCGTCCCATGCCAATGGGATCCTGGGTGATCGCGCCTACGATCTCTCCGCTTCTGACAGCCTCCTTCATAGCTGCGGAAGAATCAAAGCCAATCAGCATCACTTCGCCGATCTTGCCGGCTTCCTTCAGCCCGTTGTATGCTCCGACACAGCTGCCTTCATTTGAGGTGTAAATCAGATCCAAATCCGGGACAGCCGTAACCATGCTCTTGGCAATCTCAGCAGATTTTACATGGTCTCCGTCGCCGTACTGGATATCGACGATCTCAATTCCCGGGTAGTCCGCCTTGATCTTCTCTTCAAAGCCCTGTACGCGCTCTACCGCGTCAATCACTGTCTGGGAATGTCCTATGATAGCAATCTTACCTTCGCCGCCCAGAAGCTCCCCTGCATGCTCAGCAGCCAGGGCGCCCGCCGCGACGGAATCTGTCGAACACTTTACATCAGATTCTTCTTCTCCGACGCCTGCGTCAAAGCCGACAATCGGAATTCCCTTTGCCTTCTCCTCCTGGAGGATTTCGGCTACCGACTGGGTGTCAATCGCCGCCATACAGATGGCCGCCGGATTATTCTGGATCGCTGTCTTCAGCATATCCACCTGCTTGTCCACCATAGTCTCCTGCTCCGGCCCTTCAAAGGTGATGCGGTATCCCAGTTCCTCCGCAGCCTCCTCCGCGCCCTGCTTTACTGCCTGCCAGTACTGGTGGGAGAAGCCCAAGGCGATCATCGCGATGTAATTGTTGTCCTCCGTGCTTTCCGCTGCGGCCTCTTCCCCCGTGCTTTCTTCCGCCGGCGTTTCCGCAGCCGCGTCTGCCGCATCATCCGCGCTCTCCGGTGAAGAGCAGCCAAACAGCGACATTGCCATCATAGATGCCGTTACCAATAATGCTACCAGTCTCTTTTTCATGTAGTTACCTCCGTTTTTTATAATTTTTTATTGCGAATGGCTTTGCGCCACTACAATTCCCCTAAGAACCCTCTCCTGTCTGAAACCGCTTATTTGTTTTCTTTTTTCTTTTTCCTTCTCTGGTCGAAGGCCACCGTTATAATCAGGACGACTCCAATGATCGCGTACTGCGTCTCTGTGGAAATCTGCAGGATCCGAAGGCCGTTCTGGAGGGAGCTGATAATCAGGGCGCCTATCAGGGTTCCGACAATCGTCCCTTCCCCTCCCAGCAGGGAGTTTCCTCCGATTACGGCAGCTGCAATCGCGTCCATCTCATATCCTGGCCCCAGCGCAGGCTGCGCGGAATTCAGTCTGGAAGAAAGTACGAGGCCAGCCATGCCGGAAAAGACGCCGCATAACGTGTACACACCAATCAGCCAGTTGTCCGTATTGATTCCGGAAAGCCTTGTCGCCTCCACGTTGGATCCAATGGAAAGGGTATACCGCCCAAAAATCGTTTTTGAAAATATGATGTAAGACAATACGCACATTCCAATAAGGATAATCACCGCGTTGTAAAACCCGTTGATGCCCAGGAAGTTTCCTATGGCTATGTTCTGGTACCACTCGCAGTCCGTAAAGTATACCGGCCGGCACTCGGAAACCACAAGGGAGAGGCCCTTCGTAATCATCTGCATGGCCAGGGACGCGATCATGGGCGGCAGTCCCAGCTTGGCGCTCATAAAGCCGTTCAGGAACCCGCAGAAAGCTCCCACCAGGATACCGAAAATGATGCACAGGCCAATGGGAAGGCCCAGGGCGTTAAACGCCATACCGCTCATCACGCAGCTGAAGGTCATGACCGTGCCGACAGAAATATCGATTCCGCCTGTCATAATCGGCCAGGATACGCCCAGCGCCAGAAGCCCGTTCGTACTTGTAGCCAGCAGGATCGTCATAATGTTGTTGTAGCTTAGGTATGCGGGATTGATGCAGCCAAAAGCGATCAAAAGGACGATAAGGGCAATGACAATCACTATTTTTCTCTTAAATTCCGCCTGTTTTGTTAACGTTTTTATCTTTTCCATACTGTACTCCTTTACATTTCCCTCTGCGTGGCAAATCTCATGATGATATCCTGATCCACTTCTTCCCCTGTGACTTCACCGGTGATCCTTCCCTCACACATGACCAGAACCCGGTGGCAGCACCTCATGACCTCAGGCAGCTCGGAGGAAATCATGATAATGGTCTTGCCCTCCCCCGCCAGCATATTCATCAGCTTGTAAATCTCATTTTTCGCCCCTA
>CALWBB010000019.1 GCA_944375885.1 uncultured Merdimonas sp. | reverse complement strand
TATATCCGGAACATCGGCTTTACGGAAGCGGAGCTGGAACAGATTCTGTACAAAAACGGAGCCAGGCTGCTGGGGCTTCCCCTCTAAGGGGGCGGCCCCGCAGTCTGGCTTTTTTCCCTTTCCCCATGTATCTCTTTCTCTACCGCTTTTTAGCCTCTGTCCTCAGCTCATACGTATTATAGGCCCTGACGCGCAGCCCTGTCTCTTGTTCTTCCGAAAGCGTCACAGAAAACGAGACAGACTCCCCTCCAGCCCACAATTCTGCCCTCTGGTACGTATCCCCTCCATCCAGGCTGTAATCATAATACATCAAGCGGCTTTCCGGATCTTTTGCATACAGGGTGATTTCCAAGGTGTCCGGATCTTCCCGCGAAGCAGTATACCAGACGTCCTCCGGAGGCGTCGTATCCGGAGGCATCAAAGGCTGGGATGGCAGCGCAGGCTCCGGTTCCGGAAGTTCTGCCAGCGCTTTTCCCTTTTCCAGGCCAAAATAGGCTGCGATCCCTTCCGCATCCCGTCTTCCCAGCTCCCAAAGCTTCTCCGCACTGTCCATCCGCTCCCAGTCCCTATCCTCATCCATATAGCCATGCTCTACGATAAGAGCAGGAATCCCCAGGCTTTTGCATTCCCGGATGATCCCATAATAGTCCCCATGGCTTCCAAGCCGGGTCTTCACCCCTTTAGAGGCAAACCCATAGTCCGCAAGTTCTCCAAGAATCTGTTCTCCCAGCCCTGCGCCCTGCGCATAATACCTGTCATAGGCCGAGACAAAGACTTCGGAGCCAAACAGGTTATGTTCCTTGGAGGCGTTCAGATGGAGGCTCACGAGGATATCCGCATCCACAGACGCCGCGTAAGCCGCACGTTCCTTCAGCGTCATCGCCGTATCGTCTTTCCTGGTGTAAAAAATTTCCACATTTCCATAGCAGGACAGTTCTTCTCCTAGGGCTTTTGCAATCACCAACGTCAGGTATTTTTCATACGTACCCCTGAAAACAGCGCCCAGCTCCTGCTCATCCGTGGTTCCTGGGCCGCCATGCCCCGGATCCAGCACAATGCGCAGCTTCGGCGCTTCTTCCCAAGCCTTCTGCATCTCCTCCTGGACTGCCTGTTCCTGCCGTTCTGCCTGCGCCTCCTGCTCCGCCTGTTCCTGCCGCTCTGCCTGCGCGTCCTGGGCTGCCGCTGCCAGCCGTTCTCCCGCTCCCTGTAAAACGGCAGGCCCGGCATCTCTGCCAGGCCTGCCTTCACCCGATTCACCCGATTTTATCCTGCAAATTCCAAAAGCAGCCGTCCCTGCCAGCACAGCCAGAAGCAGGAAAACGAAAGCTTTCCAGAACCTTATCCTTTTCTGTCTTTTTTTCCTCTTTGCCATATCCTATCCTACTCATTCCGGATCGCCGCCAGCGGGCTAAGCCGCATAGCGCGGAGGGCCGGGAACAGGCCCGCCAGCATACCGATCACCACCGCGAATACCAGCGCCAGCAGCACCAGATAGGGCGGGATATAGGAAAGCCCATAACTCCCCTCCATATACATCGAGCTAGTCAGGAAATTGATCACCCCTGATATGCAGAAGCTTAGGATCAGGCCCACCGCCCCTCCGATCAAGCCGATAAATCCTGCCTCCGTCAGGAACATGTTACGAATAGCCGACAGATCGCAGCCCAGCACCTTCATGACCCCTATCTCCTTCGTCCTTTCATAGATGGACATCATCATGGTATTCGCAATGCCGATGGCCGCCACAAAGAGGGAGACCGCGCCGATGCCGCCCAGAGCCATCTGGATAGAGCGGGAGGATTCTTTCGCCTGGTTCATCCATTCCACGTTGCTGGTGGGCTGGAGCCCCAGGGCGCGAATCTGATCCTGAACCTCCATGACGTGATCCATATCGTCCACGCGGATGTAGGCCTCGTTATAATAAATCTCCTTGTACGGCTTGCCAGCGCTGTTCGTAGGCTGCCCTGGGATAGCCTTTCCTTTAAATGCCTTGGTAAGCTGGGTTTTCAGGGCGTCCACATTGCAGAAAATGTAGCCGCCGTTGCTGTTCGTATAGTCCTCCGCTCCCCCGGCCATCACGCCGCAGGTGGGTACAATATATTTCTTGGGAGCCGGGATCGGCGCCCCATTTTCATCCGTGCCGCCGTACTTGTTATTCCAATAGGCATCCTGATCGAAAATAATGAACATCGGGCTGTTCACATAATCCACTTCCGCCAGCTCCCCGGTTTCCCAGTAATCCTTGTTCGTCTTCCCATTATAAAAGCTTGTGATGACGGTATTTCCGTACAGGAACTGAAGTTCCGTGTCCGAGGTGGGAAGCGTCCCTTCCGCCAAATCAAAATCCATGCTTTCCAAAGCTTCCTGGCTCATTCCCCGGACGCTTAAATATTCTCCTTCCCACACACCCTGCTTTGCAACCACACTGCAGGTCAGCACCGGAGAGGCAATCTCCACATGTTCGATCTGTGCAAGAACCTCCATCATCTCATCATCAATGCGGACGGGTTCATTGCTTTCCTCCCCGGAGCCTGCGGATTCTATCATGACCCCGCCGCCCGCATAAGAAGTATAGCTGTAGCCGCCCTCATTCGGGTAGACTGTAATGGTCGTCAGCCCTCCGAACTGCTCGATCTGCTGCATATTCATCCTGTCCAGGCCAAGGCCTATGGAGATCATGACCACGATGGACGCGGTTCCCACGACCACACCCAGCACCGTCAGCACTGTCCTAAGCTTCCTCCGCCACAGGCTGCTTAAGCTCATCCTGAACAAATCAATATAGCTCATGGATTACTCCTTTTCTTTCCTGTCCTCAGCCGCTTCCGAAGCTTCGCCTGCTCCATCGGCCGCCTCTTCCCCGCCATCGTCCAGGGTCACGTCCTCCAGCTCATCCAATTCCTCATCCAAAGCCGCCAGTTCGTCCGCCTGGGCTTTTTTCTTCTTATTTTTCCTGCGAATCACCACAATCACCACGACTGCCGCAATCACCAGCGCCAGGGGAAGCAGCACGTACCAGATCTTAAAGCCGCCGCCCTGGTTCATGCTCGGATCCTCCATCATTCCCATATCCATACCCATATCCTGGTAAACGGGCTCCGTCACAAAAAGGCTCATCTCCTTTTCCACAGTCGTCGCTTCCCCGGCCTCGTCCTCAAAGGCAATCTCTATCTTTACGGTTCCGTCGTCCATGGTAGCCGCCGTTCCGGTCAGGTAGGCATCCACATTCGCCGTAGCTCCCGGCGCCACATTTCCCAGATAGGTCTCCCCGCCTGTGACAGAATCCGCCACAAACCGGACGGTGGTATTGTAAAGCTGCGTCTTTCCGATATTGTACAGGCTGAACATGACGTTGCATTCTGCTCCCACCTCGATGGAGGAAGGAACCACGTCAATGCTGCTGGTGTCGATCCTCGCCTCCTGGCGCACCGGAATGGATACGCTGGCCGTATTCTCATAGGCGTTGACGTTCTCGTCCTCGTAATTCATCTTCACATTTACCACATAAGGCTTCTGTGCCAGATCCGCCCTGGCCTCCATCTCCATGGAAATATCCTTGGTAGCGCCCGGAGCGATTTGATCCACGAAAATCGTGCTGGATCCGGCCGTCGGCAGGAAAGCCGCCGCCACATAGGTGGTGTCCGTGCTCTCGCTGGCCGCCTGGATGTCAAATACCATATTCTTCACAGCCGTCGCCTGGGAGGTATTCTGCATATGAAGCGTCAATGTAAAGGTCTCTCCCGCGTGAACCGTCTCCGGATCCGTGGAAAAGCCTGTGACAATCACGCGCGGCGTGGACGCCTTGCCGTCCGAAGACACGCCTGCGGTTCCCACTACCTTCACATAGGATGTCAGCGTCACGCTGGTCAGGGTATTGTTCTCATCCTCATAGGAGACATTGAAATTGAGCGGTATATAGCCGCTTGGAGCATCCTTTCTCGTCTTCAGCGTCCAGGTCAGCTCTCTGCGCCTGTCCATATCGGAACCACCATCGTCCGTGCCCGGCAGGCCCTCGATGGTCTGGCTGTAATTGGACGTCTCGATCTCAAAGGGCCATGTGGCCGCGTCCTGGCTGATCTGCGGCGTCACCACCACATGATCCACCCAGGTCCGTCCCATATTGACCACAGGGAGAACCACATTCACATACTGGCCTGCGTTCGCCGTCGGTGTCACCCAATTGCCGCCGATCATGATGTTGCTGTTGGTGGTGGAGGGCTTGGGCTCTTCCTCGGGCTGTTCGGGAGCCTCTGTCTTTGTTTTCAGGCCATCCAAGATAGCCTGCACGTTGGATACGGCCATATCGACCATACCCTGGGACAGCGTATTTTTATTAATCGTATCCTTTGCCTGCTGGATCGCTTCTTTGGCCTTGTCTTCATTCCCGGCTGCTTTGATTTCATTCTGAATAATAATATAATACTGATCAATCTGGCTGACAGCATTTTTCTTATACTCCTCATTCGCATCCTGGGTCTTATCTCCGCCGCCACCAATCGCCTCCACCGTCATCGGCGTCCAGCCCAGTCCTGCTGCCGGAACTGCCAGCACGGCGCAAAGCGCCAGCAATAATGCCTTTTTCGCTAATCCAAACCTTCTCATCTTCCTTCTGCCTCCCCTTTTTCTCTGTTATCCTCTATCTTCACGATCTTTCCGTCGATAATATGGAATATCCGGTCTGCGAAGCTGGCCAGATGGTTGTCGTGGGTTACCATGACAAGAGTCTGGTTCTGCTCCCGCACGATCTTCTTCATCAGTTCCATGACCTCAGCCGACGTATTAGAGTCCAGGTTGCCCGTGGGCTCGTCCGCGAAAATGATTTCCGGATCCACCACCAGGGCTCTCGCCACGCCCACGCGCTGCTGCTGGCCTCCGGACATCTCGTTGGGCTTGTGGTTCTTGTGCTTCGACAGGCCCACCAGATCCAGCATCTTGTCCGCCTTTTCCATCCGCTCCTTCCTGGGCACGCCGCGGAACATCAGCGGCAGAGCCACATTTTCCACCGCGTTCATGGTTCCCAGCAGATTGAAGGACTGGAAAATGAAGCCCACATGCTCGCGGCGGAACTTGACCAGCTGGCTCTCGTTTAAGTTCTCCAGATGGGTTCCGCTAATGACGATCTCTCCTTTGGTGGGCTTCTCCAGGCCTGCCAGCATGTTCAGCATCGTGGACTTTCCGGAACCAGAGGGCCCCACAATCGAACAGAACTCGCCCCGGTAGATGTTCAGGCTCACTCCGTTCAGGGCCCTTACCCTATTCTCGCCTATCCGGTATATCTTATACAGGCTGCGCACCTGTATCACCGCTTCTTTCTTCTGCGCCATCGCTTTCGTTCTCCTGTGCCCGGCAGAATCCGGCACTGTATCATTCCATACGGTATCCGGTGATTCTACCATATCTTGTATCATTCGTTTCCAGTATAGCACAAGAAATTTGAAAAAACCAATTAAGAATTCTTTAAGTTTCAAATTGCATTTGTATTGACATTGTTAAAACATTGTATTACAATATGGTAAAGAAAAGAGGTGTTCAATTTATGGCACAGACCACAGTAAGTGTCCGAATGGACGATACATTAAAAAGGGAATTTGACAAGGTCTGCAGTGACTTAGGTTTGTCGATGACCACAGCTATCACAATGCTGGCAAAAAAAATGACCCGTGAAAAAAGAATCCCCTTTGAAGTATCGGTAGATCCGTTCTATTCTGACGAAAACATGGCCAGGCTTCGAAAATCTATCGCTCAAATGGAAAAAAGCGGCGGTACTGTTCACGAGGTAAATTTGGATGATTAAAGCATGGTCAGATGAGGCATGGGAAGATTTTGAGTATTGGACAAAACAAGACAAGAAAACTCTTAGGCGTATTCTGCAGCTATTAAAAGATATAGATCGTAATGGATACGAGGGTATCGGTAAACCCGAACGGTTAAGTGGAGATCTATCTGCATATTGGAGCCGCAGAATAGATGATGCGAACCGAATCGTTTACCGAATTGAAAATAATGTAATAAAAATTGTCCAATGCGGTTCTCACTACAGAGACAAATGAAGTCCACTCTGGACAGCACAAGGGGGAAAAGGCTGCAACACTCTGCTGCCTTTTCCCCCTTGTTATGAACGCCGGTCTCTCCGGCTCTGATTATCTGAGCACATCTGCTGCGCGATTACATATTCAGCGGATACTTGTCTGTCAGGCTCTTTACCAGCGCCTTAGCCTTCTCTGTGGCGCTCTCGCCCTCCTTAATCATCATGGCCACCGCTTCCGCCACAGTCTCCATGTCCTCCTCCTTCAGGCCGCGGGAGGTCACAGCCGGAGTTCCGATGCGGATGCCGCTGGTCACAAATGCGGACTTGGGATCGTTCGGGATCGTATTCTTGTTGGCCGTGATGTTGGCAGCGTCCAGAAGGTGCTCCACGTCCTTGCCTGTCAGGTCAAACGGAGTCAGATCCACCAGCATCAGGTGGTTGTCCGTGCCGCCGGACACGATCTTGATGCCTCTGTCCATCAGACCCTTGCACAGCGCCTTCGCGTTCTTTACGATCTGCTGCTGGTACTCCTTGTACTCCGGAGTCAGCGCTTCCGCGAAGCAGACTGCCTTCGCCGCTATCACGTGCATCAGCGGGCCGCCCTGGATGCCCGGGAATACGGCTTTGTTGAAGTTGAATTTCTTCGCGGTCTCGGCGTCGGACAGAATCATGCCGCCGCGGGGTCCGCGTAAGGTCTTATGGGTCGTCGTGGTCGTCACGTGGGCGTAAGGGATGGGGCTTGGATGCACTCCAGCCGCCACCAGGCCGGCAATGTGGGCCATATCCACCATCAGGTAAGCTCCCACCTCGTCCGCGATCTCGCGGAACCGCTTAAAGTCAATCGTGCGTCCGTAGGCGCTGGCGCCCGCGATGATCATCTTCGGCCTGCACTCCAGCGCGATGCGGCGGATCTCATCATAATCCAGGAAGCCGTCGTCGTTTACTCCGTAAGGAACCACATGGAAATAGGTTCCGGAGAAATTGGCCGGGCTTCCGTGTGTCAGATGGCCGCCGTGGGCCAGGTTCTGTCCCATAATAGTATCGCCAGGCTTCAGCATAGCGAACTGCACCGCCATATTCGCCTGCGCTCCAGAATGGGGCTGTACATTCACGTATTCGCAGCCAAAGATCTTCTTCGCCCTCTCGATGGCCAGATCCTCCACCACGTCCACACACTCGCAGCCGCCGTAATAGCGCTTCCCGGAATATCCTTCCGCATATTTATTCGTTAAGGGGCTTCCCATGGCCGCCATAACTGCCTTGGATACCCAGTTTTCTGACGCAATCAGCTCAATATGGCTGTTCTGGCGGTTCATCTCCGCCTCAATCGCGGCTGCAACCTCCGGATCAACCGCCTTCACTTCCTCTAATGAATACATCTTCTCTCCTCCTGTGCTTTCCCTTTGGCGTATTTTCCAGACCTCCGTCTGTCCTTGTACTGCGTACATTTGTCTTTTCCGCACATGAGCCTATTATATTAAACTTAATTCAAAAAAGCAAGCCCCTTTTTTCCGCATTGCCATCTGTGCTTTCGTATTGTAAAATATTCATATACTTAACTCCCTGTTGACAGGAGAATATTTAGAAAATATGGAGGTTTTTCCATGAAGCTCATCGATACGATGAACGGCCCTGTATGGGTTGTCTGGGCTGTGGGGATCTTATGCGCGGCGATCTCCCTGCTGCTCTTGTCCGGGCATGGAAGCTGGCTGATCGCCGGATACAATACAGCCAGCAAAAAGGAGAAAGAGAAATACGACGCAAAAAAGCTCTGCCGGGTCATGGGCTGCGGAATGTCCCTGATCACCCTGCTGACCTTTGTGCTCGCGGCCGGAATCCATACGCTTCCGGCCAGCTTCGCCGATCTGTACGGCGCTGTGATTCTGGCTGACTGCCTCGTCATGGTCGTTCTGTGCAACACCATCTGCAAGAAGAAGAAAGGAAACGGAACCTCCCATGATAAAACCTGACATTATCATCCCTGCATATCTTATCGCCCTGAATCTGCTGGCCTTCCTGCTGATGGGCCTCGATAAGGCGAAGGCCCGCCGCCACAGGTGGCGCATTCCGGAAAAGACCCTCTTTCTGTCCGCGATCCTTGGCGGCAGCATCGGCGCCATTGCCGGAATGCAGCTTTTCAGGCACAAAACAAAGCATGCCTCCTTCCGGATCGGCATGCCCTGTATTCTGATCCTCCAGCTTGCGCTGGCAGCCTGTCTTATTCTGAAATTCTAAAGTCAGCCCGGCCGTCTTAAGCAGGCAGAGGCAGCAGCCTCCCTGCCCGCCGGGCCTTTTCTATTCTTCCGTTTCAAACAGGATTCCCAGCGTATTCGGCCCGCAGTGGCAGGAAATCGTACAGCTGGCCTGGGTGATATAGATCTTCTCAAAGGAAGCCTCCTGCTCTACCGCTTCCTTCACCAGCCGGATGTAAGACTCGTCGATCCCAGAATGGGTGATAAACATGCGGCTGGTGTTCAGTTTTTCATAAGCGCGGAGGGTATCCCGCACATAATGCGGAAGCACCTTATCGAGCGCTCCCCGGTACTTTTTCCCCACATGCATGCCGCCCGTCGTGTTATCCACCTCAATGCAGGGCTTGATATTCAGAAGGTTGGCGCCCAAAGCCGTGATGCTGCTGCAGCGTCCTCCGGCGCTCATGAATTTCAGGGTGTCAAGAATGAAGCTGGAATGCACCAGGTGTTTTCTCGTTTCCAGGCGCTCTGCGATCTCCGCGGCGGGAACACCTTCCCGGATCCAGTCTCCTGCGTCCAGAACCAGATGGCCGATGCCTGTGGACAGGTTGCAGGAATCCACTGGATAGACGCCCGGAAGCTCCTGCGCCGCAAGCACACAGTTCTGGTGGGCGCTTGACAGGGCTCCGCCCAGATTCAGATGAACGACCTCATAGCCCTGCTCCACAAAGGGACGGAAATAATCCAGGTATTCCTGCACATTGACAGCCGCCGTCCGCGGCAGAAGCTTTTTATCATAGTAAGCATTAAAAATATCCTGGGGTGTGATATCCACGTTGTCCTGATAATCCCTTCCATCCAGAATAATATGGAAAGGATAATAATGCACCTGGTACTCTTCCTTTAATTTCGCCCCCAGATCGCAGGTGCTGTCAGCGCTTAAAAGCACTTTCCCCATGAAGAACCTCCTCCTTTTTCTCTACTGCTCATCCTCCCATACATAGGGCGTCGTCTGGTACACATAATAATTGATCCAGTTCGTATACAGGGTATTCGCGTGGGCCCTCCAGAGCAGCAGCGGCCTGTTTCCGCTGTCGTCTCCTGGGAAATAATCCTTCGGAAGCTGGATATCCAGTCCTTTGTTCTTATCCCGCATATACTCCTTCTCAAGCGTCAGCCTGTCATACTCAGGATGCCCGAATACAAAGACCTTGCGCCCCTCCTCCGCCATGGCGATAAAGACGCCGGCTTCCTCGGATTCTGCCAGAATCGTCAGCTCCTTACAGGCCCGGATCTCCTCCGCGTCCACAGTCGTATGGCGGGAATGGGGCGCGTAGAATTCGTCGTCAAAGCCTCTTACCAGCGGCTCCTTCCGGTTGCGCACCTTGTGGCGGTAAAGACCGAACAGCTTCTGGGGAAGCAGTCTTTTCTTCAGCCCATAGAAATGGTACATGGCCGCCTGCGCCCCCCAGCAGATAAAGAAGGTAGAGGTCACGTGGCCGTCAGCCCAGTCCATGATTTCCACCAGTTCGTCCCAGTAATCCACCTCTTCAAATTCCATCTGCTCTACCGGAGCGCCCGTGATGATCAGACCGTCGAAACGCCGCTTTTTAATCTCGCTGAAGGGTTCATAAAACTTGTTGATATGGCTCTGGGCCGTATTTTTCGATTCGTGGCTGCTGACCATGATAAAGGTAATATCAAGCTGCAGCGGCGTGTTGGAAAGGGAACGCAGAAGCTGGAGCTCCGTATCCTCCTTCAAAGGCATCAGATTCAGGATCCCTATCTTCAAAGGACGGATATCCTGTGTCACAGCCCTCGTCTCATCCATCACAAATATATTTTCCCTCTCCAGGATCGCCCTCACCGGGAGATCGCTTTGTACTTTAATCGGCATGTCTTCTCTCTCCTCTGTCCTGTTTCTTTACGCATTCTCTCTTCATACATACGCCAGCACTATCACTATCCGCTTCCTATGTGATCTTGGGGATCCCATCCGTCTGTGTCAGCGCCTGCTTCGCAAGCCTGTCCGCCTGCTCATTATAGCAGTCTCCCGAATGGGCTTTTATTTTCTGGAAGGAAATCTCAATAAATTTTCGCCGGCCTTTCATAAACTCTGCGTATTTCTGCGTCAGCACATTGTTTGTTTTCCAGGCTCCGGTGGCCCATTTTTCAATCCCCATATAATCATAACAGATTTTTATGGCACGGTACCTCTTATTGATTCCCCACTGGACCGCGTACATGGCCCCCAGCATCTCTCCAGCCACATTCCGGATCGCCAGGGACTCCGGTTCGCTTCCGCTGCCGCAGCGCTCCACGGTCTCTCCCTCTGGCGTGAGCAGGACACAGCCAAAGGAATATTTTCCCAGGCTCTCTTCAAAGCTTCCGTCCACATAGGCTGTCAGCTCTTTGACAAAAGCGTCCCTGTCTGCTTGTCCATCCGCCAGCCAGGCCTTGGCTTCTTCTTCGGTCTGGAAGCCCTGGTACTCCGCTCCTGGAAATCCATTCACCGCTGCCGCGCACTCCTCCCAGGATAGAAACAAGCCCGTCTTTTTCCCTTTTCTTACAGCGTACAGTTTCTTTTTTGCCATAAATCTCTCCCTTTTCTGCTTGAACACTGTTTTTTATTATACAGGGCCGGAAAATCTGTGTCAATGAGGAGCTCTGTCTAATCCCTGCCATTCAAAAAGGGGGCTGCCGGCTAATACCGGTTTTCAGCCCCTGACACACAAAAAGGAGACGCTCCCGCAGAATCCGGACTTTATCAAAACCGGAATCCTCCGCAGGATCGTCTCCTTCTTCTCATGCAAGCCGTTTGGACATATACAAATTTTTTGTGTTCTGATATCCCAAAATGTGCGCTGACAGGCCCGAAATTCCCCTCTTTTCAGGGAAATACCATCGGAATTGTATATATAGAAAATTTTCAGTCTGCCATGTCCAAAATTCCACAGATTTCTGGATATACGCAGCGTTTTTTTCTGTATATGGAAAATTTTACTTCCTTATGCGGCAGCCCCCCTGGTTGGAACTGTCTATTTCCCGGCAGCTCCCGCCAGACATCTGCCGTTAATAATTAATTCCTGTGACGGCAAGTTTTCCTTCCACCACGCCAAAGATGATGTTCGGCCTGCCGCTTTCATCCGCCACTACGAAACCTGCCATGCTGGGCTGCTGCCCCTCAAGCTTCGCTTCCGCCACCGAAGCGGTCAATTCATCCGTGAGTACCTGCTCAGCTCCCAGGGCCAGGAAATCCTCTCTCGTCTCCACGACTCCATCCGTATCCGGAAGTCCCACATAGACCGGGAAAGCGGTCAGATCCGCCAGCGCTTCCATATCTCCTGCAGCGACAGCTTCCTGAATCTTCTCTCCAAAAGCCACGACTGCGTCCTCATCTACCGCAAAGTTGTCCTCATAGAGCTGTCCCTCTGCGCTTCCTTCCGAAGAGGCTTCCGTCTCTTCCTGAGCGCCGCCCTCCTCTTCCGGCTGTCCGTCGTCTACGGCTTCTGCTTCTGTCTGAGCATCTTCCACGCTGCTCTCCTGCTCAGTCTCTTCCACCTGTTCCGTCTCCTGCTCAAGGTCTTTTTCCTCCGCCGCGTTCTGTCCGCAGCCAGCCATAACCATGACTGCCGTCAGTCCTGCCGCTAAAAACAATTTTCTGATTTTCATAATCGTGTTCCTCCTCTTTTTTTGTTTCTTTTTTCTTTTTTAATGAAGTTCTCCTACTGCCGGCTGGAAGGCTGTCGTCACAGCCTTCACCCCGCAATCTCAAACTCCGGCCTGCCGGCCGCCCCCGGGGCGATCTCGTACTTTTCAAACACCACCACGGGATTTCCCGCTTCGTTGATATAGAATTTCGTATCTTCGGTCACGCCTGTGAAAGCCTCCTCCTGGTAATCCAGGCCGCTCTCGGCTTCTTTTTCCGGAATCTGGCTCAAAATGCTCTCATCCGCGATCGCCGCGTAATCCTCGCCCAGCAGATCGGAAAGCCCTACCTGCCGTCCCTTTTCCAGGTCAAAATTGTAATAGCGGGTCTCGCTGTAGGCACTGGTCCAATTCTCAGCCCCTGTCACAGCCACCGACAGATACCGATCCGTATGGGTCTTGACCTCGTACCAGACCTTGATCTCGATATTGTGGGCCGCCCACTCTTCCTCTGTGCCGCCCGTCTCCAGAAAGGCCGTCCGGTATTCCTTGGCCCGCTCTACCGCCTCGTCCGCGAACTGTTCGCACATGGCGAGGATTTCTTCGTTCACGGAATCCGCCAGATTTCCTGTTCCCTCCGCAATCATCTCGATGCTGGGAATCTCCACGGAAATCTTCAGATCGTCTTCCGTCTCCTTCTCATAGGAACGGAAGGTCAGTACCTTCGCAAACGCTCCGATCACCGGAAGTTCTCCCGCACTCTGCGCAAAGGCCGTGCTGGTATTTAGGGCTGTCACAAACACTGCCATGACGGCCGCAGCCGCCACAAGCCCCTTCTGCCAGGAGCGCAAAGCCCGCCTGCGGGAGAGCTTTATCACGCCTTCCTCTTTCCTGCGCCGGTCTGCCTTCTCTACTTCCTGCAGCACCCGCTTCGACAGCTCCTCGGGAATCGGAACCTCGTCGTATCTTTTCTTTGCCTCTTCCATTCGTTTCATATGCCTGCCTCCTCAATAGATAACCTTAATGCTTTCAGTCCCCGGTACAGCTTTGATTTCACCGTATTCAGGTTCATCTCCATAATCTGCGCGATCTCCTGGAGCGACAGCTCCTCGTAAAACCGCAGCTTGATAATCGCCTGGACCTCCGGCTCCAGCCGGTTGATGTGCAGATACAGATCCTCCTCCGGCGGTTCGAAGCCTTTTTCCGCGTAAGACTCCTCTGGCGGCGCTTCCTCCCCGGACAGAACCTCTTTGCCGCGTCCCCGCAGAATCGAAAGGCTCTCGTTTACCACAATCCGGTATAGCCAGGTCTTCACCGCTCCGCTGTTTTTCAGCTCTTTGTAATGCTCGAGGGCCCTGCAGACGGCGCTTTGCACCGCGTCCAGAGCGTCCTCCTGGTTCTGCACATAGCTGTAGGCCAGCCGGTAATATTGATTTTGATTTTCTATGATGGTTCTGACGACTCTGTCGTATAAATCCTGTGCCACAGTCTTCACCTGCCTTATGACGTTTACAGCGCTGTATTTTTTCTGTTTTTTGTTGTTCTATTATACAGATGGATAAGGGGATTGAAAAGTTGCAGGAAGTGCAGAAATTTTTGAAAAAAGCTGTCCTGACATCCATTTCAAATGACAGGACAGCTTTTTCTGCTGCGCCTATATAAAAAACTGGTAAAACTCTTTTTCTTGCTCTTTATGCCTCGTCTATGGCCTTGCCGATATCACTTCTGCAGTAGGCTTTCTCGAAGGTCACCTGCTTCACCGCCTCGTAAGCGTTAGCGCGGGCTGCCTTCAAATCCGGGCCGGTGGCCGTCACGCCCAGCACGCGGCCGCCGTTGGTGACGAAGCGCCCTGCGTCATCTAACTTGGTGCCTGCGTGGAAGACGTACACGCCCTCCTTACCCTTCAGGCTGTCCAGCCCCTCGATGGGATAACCCTTCCCGTAGGAAACGGGATAGCCGCCGGAAGCCAGCACCACGCAGACCGCCGCGTTGTCCTCAAACTGCAGCTCGATCTGGTCAAGCGTCCCGTCGATGCAGGCTTCAAAGACCTCCACAATGTCGTTCTTCATCCGGGGCAGCACCACCTGGGCCTCCGGATCGCCAAACCGCGCGTTGTACTCCAGCACCTTCGGGCCCTTCTCTGTCAGCATCAGTCCGAAGAAGATGACCCCTTTAAAGGGACGGCCCTCCGCCGCCATGGCGTCCACGGTGGGCTGATAAATATGCTTCTGGCAGAATTCGTCGATCTCCTTCGTATAGAAGGGACTCGGGGAGAAGGTGCCCATGCCGCCCGTATTCAGCCCCTGGTCGCCGTCCAGGGCACGCTTGTGATCCTGGGCGGAGGTCATGCACTTGATGGTCTTTCCGTCCACAAAGCTTAAGACAGAGACCTCCCGGCCCGTCATGAACTCTTCGATGACCATGCGGTTTCCGGCAGCGCCAAAGTGCTTGTCCAGCATGATCTCCTTCACGCCGTCCTTCGCCTCCTCCAGGGTATTGCAGATCAGCACGCCCTTTCCAAGCGCCAGGCCGTCGGCTTTCAGCACAATCGGGAAATCCGCCGTCTCCAGATAGGCCAGAGCCTTTTCCGGGTCGTCGAAATTCTCGTACGCAGCCGTGGGGATTCCGTATTTTTTCATCAAATCCTTGGAAAAGGCCTTGGATCCCTCCAGGATGGCCGCGTTTTTCCTGGGGCCGAACACGCGCAGCCCCTGGGCCTCGAATACGTCCACGATGCCGCTCACCAGCGGATCGTCCATGCCTACCACGGTCAGGTCGATTTCCTTTTCCTTCGCGAACGCCGCCAGCTTCTCAAACTCCATGGCTCCGATGGGCACGCACTCGGCGTATTCCCCGATGCCCGCGTTGCCTGGGGCGCAGTATATCTTTTCTGCCTTCGGGCTCTGGGCGATCTTCCACGCGATGGCGTGCTCGCGGCCGCCGGAGCCTACGATTAAAATCTTCATAGCCGTACCTCCCATACTGTACTGTCTTCTATCTGTCTTCCGGATTCGCCAGCATGTCGATGGCTTTGGGAAGCAGCACCCACTCTGCCTCCTCCATCACGCGCCGCTGCAAAGTCTCCGGCGTGTCGCCTTCCTTTACCTCTACAGCCTTCTGGAGGAGAATCGGGCCTGTATCGGTTCCTTCATCCACGAAATGCACCGTGGCGCCCGTCACCTTCACTCCGCGGGCCAGGGCCGCCTCATGAACCTTCAGCCCATAATAGCCGGTGCCGCAGAAGGAAGGAATCAGGGAAGGATGGATATTGATGATCCGGCCCCGGTACTCCTCTATGATTTTCTCCGGAATCACCACCAGGCAGCCGGCCAGAACCACCAGATCCGCCCCGCTGTCCTGAATGGCCTTCAGAAGCGCCTCGTCAAAGGCCTCCTTTGAGCCGCATTCCTTCCGGGACACGCACACGGCGGGCACGCCGTGCTTCTTCGCCCGCTCCAGAGCGTAGGCCTTCGGGTTGTTGCTGATGACAGACACGATCTTCGCATTCCGGATGCGCCCTGTCTCCACCGCGTCCAGGATGGCCTGCAGGTTCGTGCCACCGCCGGATACCAGAACCGCTGCCTTTAGCATAATGTCACTCCCTTTTCTCCTGCCTGCACCTCGCCCAGGATATAGGGCGTCTCGCCGGATTCACGGACAGCCGCCACGCAGGCGTCCGCCTGGGACGGATCCACCGCCAGAACCATGCCGATTCCCATGTTGAAGGTATTGTACATCATCTGCTCCTCGATGCGTCCGTCCTCTTTCAGCATACGGAAGATCATGGGCACCTCATAGCTGTCCTTTTTCATGACAGCCCGCGCGCCCTCCGGCAGCATCCGGGGAACATTCTCATAGAAGCCGCCGCCGGTGATATGGCTGCAGCCCTTGATATGCACACCGGCGTCCTTTACCGTCTTCAGAGCCTTCACATAGATCTTGGTCGGCTCGATCAGGGCCTCGCCCAGAGTTCTGCCAAGGCTCTCAAAATATGTATTCATATACTCTTCCTTCATGGTGAAGACCTTGCGCACCAGGGAAAAGCCGTTGCTGTGTACGCCCGAGGATGCGATTCCCACCAGCACGTCGCCCGCCTTGATATCAGCGCCTGTGATCAGATCCTTCTGATCCACCACGCCCACCGCGAAGCCGGCCAGATCGTACTCATCCACCGGATAGAAGCCCGGCATCTCCGCAGTCTCGCCGCCGATCAGGGCCGCGCCCGCCTGGCGGCAGCCTTCCGCCACGCCGCTTACGATGGTCGCGATCCGCTCCGGAATATTTCTTCCGCAGGCAATGTAATCCAGGAAAAACAGGGGCTCGCCGCCCGCGCAGGCAATGTCGTTCACACACATGGCCACACAGTCGATGCCCACCGTGTCATGCTTGTTCATCAGGAACGCCAGCTTCAGCTTCGTTCCCACGCCGTCCGTGCCGGACACCAGCGTCGGCTTCTCCATGTTCTTGAAGCTCTCCATGGAAAAAGCGCCGGAAAATCCGCCCAGGCCCGTAAGCACCTCCGGGCGCATGGTCCGCTGTACGTGCTCCTTCATCAGCTCCACTGACCGGTAACCGGCCTCAATATCTACACCAGCATTCTTGTAATCCATACTGTCATTTCCCTCCCGTATCTTCGCGTTTAATAATTCTTCCAGCCTACCTCGGAAAGCCGCTCCGCCTTCTTCTCCACCTGCTCCTTCAGATTCGCAGAATAGGCCTTCAGCCTTTCCAGAAGCTCCGGATCGGAGGTCGCCAGAATCTTCGCCGCCAGAAGTCCTGCGTTCGCGCCGCCGTTAATGGCCACCGTAGCCACCGGGATCCCGGAGGGCATCTGGACGATGGAGTACAGAGAATCCCTTCCTCCCAGAGACGTGGTGTGCATCGGAATGCCGATGACGGGCATGGGGAAAATCGCCGCGCACATGCCCGGCAGATGGGCCGCCATTCCGGCTCCCGCGATAATCACCTTGAAGCCTCTGCTCTCCGCGCTCTTCGCGTACTCAAAAAATACGTCCGGCTCTCTGTGGGCGGAAATGATCGTCATCTCGAAATCCACGCCCAGCTGCTCCAGCACCTCCGCCGCTTTCTTCATGATGGGCATATCCGAATCGCTGCCCATGACAATGCCTACCTTAGCCATAAAGTACCTCCCTGTGATAATTATGAATATTCATTAGTGTTACTTATAAATCTTCCATTTTTCTTTTCTGCTGCTTATAAATGAGTTTACCGTCCGGAACCCATTCTGTCAACCCATAAGTGTGCGCGGCTGCCGCATCCGAAAGCCCCGCCCGACGCTCCCGCGTGTCAGCGCGCCTCCTCATCAAAGGGCCGGTTCAGCTCCTCCGTGCCCGGCAGCACAAAGCGCCCCTTCTCGATCAGAGAGATTCTGCCGCCGTCCGGCCGCACCACCGTAATGCTGTCCAGCTCGTCGTAGGGAATCGTGATGTCCGTATGGCAGTTGAAATACGCCTTCGACACATCCTCCTTCCGGAGAACCGAGCATTCATTATCCTTAGCCATGATCTGCTTTCCGTCCGGGTTGTACGTGGGATTGTCCTCCGACCAGGAATAGCAGGTGTCGCCCACCGCGAAATGGGGGCCCATCTTCTCCGCGATCAGAATCGGAAGCTTTGGGCCGATCCCGTACCTCTTCGCCGTCATGTAAGCCGTGGTGTTCGTGCCGATGGCAAACTCGCCCAGGGGCAGGGTGTCATGGTTGAACAGCACGTTGTTTTTGATGAATTTCCGGTTTTCCTCCGGATCCTCAAAATTACGGCAGCTGTAGGAGGCGATCCGTCCGTCCCGGAACGTAAGCTCCAGATCCAGATATTTCAGATCGTTCAGATAGACCTCGCTTACATGGAGGACGCCTTCCGTCCCCGCAAGCTTCGGAGAGGTGAAGACCTCGCCCACCGGAATATTCACATCCGCCACGCAGTTTTCAAAGGCCGTCTCCTTCCCCGGATTCTGCGGGCGCTGAAGCTGAACCCGCAGATCGGTCCGGTTGGCGCCCGCTCCCTTGATCTCCACGTACTCTCCCTCATCCAGGGCGTCGATCAGTTTTTGCTGGATCCCCTGGTACAGGCGGTAATCCAGATTGTTGATCTTCACAATCTCCTCGAAGATCTCCTCAAAATTCTCTCCAATCTCCGGGATCGGCCAGGCTATGATGGTAAAGCTCCTCTCGTCCCCGGGGATATACTGGTTGGCCAGGCGGCCGGACTCGCTGTTGTAAAAGACGCTCAGCTCCTGCTGCTTCTCGTCGAGCTTCAGGGCCTCCGGGCAGCTCTCGGGAAGGAAGGGCTTCTCCCCAAAGATTTCCATGACCGCCGGCCCCGCGTGGACGGCCGCCAGCTCCTTATACTGCTCGTACGCTCCGTGAAGAACCGAAAGACGCCGCTCCACCAGCTTCCTGTCCAGATAGAGGGCGCTGTCCTCCTTGTGGTCGAAGACATACTGCTTGCTTGGCGGAGTGCTGCAGTACCCGGGATTTCCCTGGGGCCTGCGGTTCAGGCTGTGGCGTGCCTCCCGGTAGAGGATGCTCGAAAGGCCCATGTTCTCAAACTGGGCGATGGCAGAGCGCACCACCCGCTCAAAGCCTAAGGAATAACGGATGTTGACCGTCTTTTTCTTTCCCAGATCGATCCCGGCGTTCACAAAGCCCAGCCGGTAGCCTTCCGTGAAGGTGGACGCCATGGCGTCGATCCGCTCCTTCGGCAGCCCCGCCAGGAAACGGCTTGTCTCCAATTCATTTTCTGAAATATATTCCCCGAAGCGGTACAGATACCTGGGTTCGCTTAAATCCGCCCCGCAGACGATATCCCGCGCAAAGCTTAAGGAGGGATCCAGCTGCTCCCGGATCCGCTGGGGGATGAACACGTCACAGTAATCGCTCACATACCAGTAGATCGTCTGGCGCAGGCTCTTCGCGGACGGAAGGCCCTCCTCAAACGCATTATAGATCTCGATAAACAGCTCTGCCGCCATCGTCAGATCCTCGTACCGCTGCTCCGCCGCCCAGGCAGCCATGCCCCGGATCTCTGTATAGAGAAAGCTCAAAATCTGCCCGTATCCCTCGCCCAGCAGCCGCGCCGCGTACGCCGGATTCGCGTAGCTGCTCTTATAGGCCTCCCCTTCGATATCCGCGTAAAGCCTCCGGTTCTGCTCCTGAAGCTCGGAAAGCGGCCTTTCCTCCAGGCGGCCCAGCCGTATCGATTCCGCAAAATCCGCCGCCTCCAGGATAAAATCCGCCGTCCTCTGAAAATAATCATAAAATGGAGCCGACACGGCTGTCTCTTCCTTCATCGCCCGTATCCGCTCCATTGAAAGAACATACCTCTCCCGGATCTCTTCTTCCTCTTCCCTGCGGTCTGTCTCCATTTCCATCCTTTTTCTGCCTCCTACATTCCTATGATGCCGATTACCGCCCAGCCGATGAACAGGATCCCGTCCAGCACCGCCCCGGCCTGGGAGGAAATATAATACACATCCTCCTCCTGAAAGCCCCGGACCGCCAGCACAAAGCCTGTGATGCTGCAAAGCAGGGCCAGCATGCCCATCAGCCCCACGGCGCTTCCCGCCTGCCCGGACAGCCGGTAAGCCATAGAAAGGGATACCGCCGTCAGGATCAGGGCCGCCGCGCCCAGGCCCAGAGACGCAAGCCCCTGCCTGGTGTGCTTCTTATCTGTAAATTTATAATTTCTTTTCGCCATATTTTCTCCTCCAGCACCGCCGGATCAGCAGGAAAATCAGGTATCCGATGCATCCGCCGACGGTGTTCAGCAGCAGATCGTCGACGTCGAAGCAGCCCACCCGCAGAATCAGCTGCATGGTCTCCGCCAGCAGGCTGGCCGCAAACGACAGCACCGCGATCCTCCAAAAGCTCTGGAGGCGCTCAAATAAAAGCGGAAGCCCGCAGCCGTAGGGAATGAAGACCACCACATTTCCCACCACATTGAGCAGGACCGCCGGCATGCCGAGAATGTCCCGGTATGTCAGGAAACGCCGGATCTCCCGGAAAAGCACCAGATTATACCGGTACTCCACATGAACCTCCGTCCTCCCGTAGCTTTCTGAGAAAAACATGAAATAAATCAGGCACGCCAGATACAGCACCAGCAGCACCCGCCCCCCTGTCTTCAGCTTCTTTATGGAATTTCTGCTCATTCTGCCCTGCCTTTGCCTTAGAAAATCAGCTCAGATCTGGACTTCAAAAGCCTCGCTCCGTTAATCACCATCAGGGTGCCGGCCGCAAGCCCTGTCACCAGAAGAATGATGCCAAGCGCCAGGCTGCCTGCTCCTGTATTCGTCATCGTCTTATATGCCTTTTCACTCATCTGCATACCTCCTGCTCTTTCCCTGTCCGTCTGCGCGGACGGCGGCAGCCGCCGCCCCACAGGCGGTTCCTATTTTACTCCGTACTGTTCGTAGTATGCGTCGATCGCCGCCTTTAATGCGTCGTCAATGATGACTCTTCCCTGGTACGGGCGGTTGTAGAGGTACTCCACCACGTCCGCCATGGTCACAATGGCATTAGCCCGAAAGCCGTAGAGCTCCTCGATCTCCTCCAGGGCGCTCTTCGTTCCGCCCTTTCCTACCTCCATGCGGTTCAGGGATACCATCAGGCCCAGGATCTCCACATCGGCGGCCCCTCTTACCTTGGGCACCGTCTCCTCCATGGATTTGCCGGAGGTGGTCACGTCTTCAATCATGACGACGCGGTCCCCGTCCTTTAAGCTGCTTCCCAGGAAGCTTCCCTTATCCGCGCCGTGATCCTTCTCTTCCTTCCGGTCGGAGCAGTAGCGGACCTCCCTGCCGTACAGCTCGCTGTAGGCCATCGCCGTGGCCACGCTGATGGGAATGCCCTTGTAGGCCGGCCCGAACAGCACGTCGAAATCGTCCCCGTAGGTGCTGTGAATGGCCTTCGCGTAATACTCTCCCAGCTTCCTTAACTGGGCTCCGGTCACGTACGCCCCCGCGTTCATGAAAAACGGGGACTTCCTGCCGCTCTTGAGCGTAAACTCACCGAACTTCAGAGCCTGGCAGTCTATCATAAATTCAATAAATTCCTGCTTGTACTGTTCCATAGCTTCCAACTCCTCCAGTCTGCTTTCTTCCAATTCTAACACAAGTTTCCTGCCTTGTGAACTCCTATTCCCCAGGGCCTGCGGTTCATTTTACGGCCCCGATAAGCTCCCGGATGTCCTCCACCTGGTAACGCTCCATATAGGCCCGGATTCCCTCCGCCGTCTCCTTTGCGGCGAAGGGGTTCGCGAAGTTCGCGGTTCCCACAGACACCGCCGTAGCTCCCGCCAGGATAAATTCCATGGCGTCCTCCCCGTTCATGATTCCCCCCATGCCAATGATGGGCAGGGAGACCGCCTGGGCTGCCTGGTATACCATCCGCACCGCCACCGGCTTCACCGCCGGGCCGGACAGGCCTCCGGTCTTATTGGCGATGGCAAAGGCGCGCTTATGGATGTCGATCTTCATCCCGGTAATCGTATTGATCAGGGAGAGCACGTCCGCGCCGCCGGCCTCAGCCGCCCGGGCCATCTCCGCGATGTCCGTGACGTTGGGGCTCAGCTTCATGATCACCGGCTGCTTCGCGTGGCGCTTCACTTCCCTCGTGATGGCCTCCAGGGCGTCCGGCTTCTGGCCGAAGGCGATGCCGCCCTCCTTGACATTCGGGCAGGAGACATTGATCTCCAGCATATCTACCGGCTCATCAGACAGGCGCTCCACCACCTCGCAGTAGTCCTCCACGGTCTTTCCGCAGACGTTGACAATGATTTTCGTGTCGTACTGCTTCAGAAGCGGAAGATCCCGCTCAAGAAACACGTCGATGCCCGGATTCTGAAGGCCGATGGCGTTCAGCATGCCGCTCTTCGTCTCCGCGATGCGGGGCACAGGATTGCCCGGCCAGGGCACGTTCGCCACGCCCTTGGTGACAATAGCGCCTAAGGCTCCCAGGTCATAGAATTCTCCATATTCTCCGCTGGAGCCGAAGGTCCCCGACGCGGTCATGACCGGGTTTTTCAGCTCCACGCCTGCCAGGTTCACACTCATATTTCTCATAGTTCGATCTCCTCCGCCGCAAAGACAGGGCCGTCCTTGCAGATGCGCCTATTTTTCACGTTCGTATGGGCGTCCACATCCTTGGAGGTGCAGACGCAGGCCAGGCAGGCCCCGATTCCGCAGGCCATCCGCTCCTCCAGGGAGAGGTAGCAGTCGATTCCCTCCTCCGCTGCGTAAGCCTTCAGGGCACGCAGCATGGGCGCGGGGCCGCAGGCAAAGATGGCGTCCGCTTCGAGCCGGTTTTCCCGGACGGCGTCCAGCACATTTCCCTTCGTCCCGGCGCTTCCGTCCTCGGTGGCCACATAAAGGGCCGCGTTCCGGGATAACTCCTCCTTCAGGAAGAGATCGCCGTTTCGGTAGCCCGATACGATTGTCTTGTCCCCGGGCAGCCATTTCGCCAGCTCCACCATGGGAGGCACACCGATGCCGCCGCCGATGAGGAGGGGCTTTTCATAGCCCTTATCCAGCGGGAAGCCGTTGCCCAGCGGGCCTATCAGCTCCAGCGTCTCTCCCGGGCCATAGCCGGAAAATTCCTGTGTGCCCGCTCCCACAGCCCGGTACACCAGGCGCAGCCTTCCGCTCTCCTTGTCCAGCTCGCAGATACTGATGGGCCGGGGCAGAAGCCTGCTCTCGTCGCGGCAGTAGACCGACACGAACTGGCCGGGCCGGGCCTCCCTTACAATATCGTCCGCATGCAGCCACAGGCTGTAGATCTGCTCTGAAATCTCCCGCTGCTCTAAGATCACAGCCGTCTCCTTGTATTTCATAAGCGCCTCCCTACCGCACTTCCAGCGCCTGGCGGATATCCGCCGCCATGTCTTCCACAGCCGCCCTGGAGGCGTCGCCGAAGTTCTCCGCGCCGAAGGAAGCGTATTTTTCCTGCTTATAGGCGGCAATGATGCCCCGGGAGGAATTTACGATGGCTCCCAGTCCGTCCTCGTTGAAGAAGTGCACCAGATCCTTTCCCTGACCTCCCTGGGCGCCGTAGCCCGGCACCAGGATAAAGGTCTTCGGCATCAGCTTACGCAGCACCGCGCCCATCTCCGGGTACGTGGCTCCTACCACGGCTCCCACATAGCTGTAGCTGTCCCCCATGTGCTCCTCGCCCCACTGGGCCACCTTCTCGCCCACCAGCTCGTAGAGGGGACGGCCGTCCACCAGCTGATCCTGGAACTCGCCGCTGGAGGGATTGGAGGTCTTCACCAGCACGAAGATTCCCTTGCCCTCCTCCTGGCACACCTCGATAAAGGGCTTCACGCCGTCGCTTCCAAGGTAGGGATTCACCGTGGCGAAATCCTCGTCAAAGGGCACGTAGCACTTGCTTCCCACCTGGACCTTGCCCAGATGGCCCACCGCGTAGGCGGCGGAGGTGGAGCCGATGTCGCCCCGCTTGATATCTCCGATCACGACCAGATCCTTGGACTTGCAGTAGTCGATGGTCTTCTTATAGGCTTTCAGTCCCTCAATGCCAAACTGCTCGTACATGGCGATCTGGGGCTTCACCGCCGGGATCAGGTCATAGGTCTTGTCCACAATCTCTTTATTGAACTGCCAGATAGCCTCGGCGGCTCCCTCCAGCGTCTCTCCATACTCCTCAAAAGCCTTTTTCTGGATATGCTCCGGGATATAGGAAAGCATGGGATCCAGTCCCACTACAATGGGAGCCTTCGTCTTCTGAATCTTGGCAATCAGTTTGTTTATCATGATGAGATCCTCCTTGGATAATGTTTAATTTTTCTTGTGGCAGTTTTCTGCGAAAAATCACCTTATGGCAATATTGTAACACGGGAATTCCTTCCATGCCACCGGAAAATGAAGCAATTTCTTCCACAGATTACGAGTGTAACTCGTAACCTCCGTCCACATAAGGTACGTTTGAGGTTCCCCGCGGCAGGTAGGCCCGGATATAGATGCCGTCCTCCCGGTACTCCTCCTCGACGATCTGCCCGTATCTGCGCACCCGGGCGATGTCGCCGGCCTGGGCGTAAGGGTACACCCGCTCCACCAGCACGCGGCTCTCCTGTATCGTCCGCTCCAGCAGCCTGCGAAGCTCCGGGAGGCCTTCCCCCGTAGCCGCCGAAATCTGAAGGGAATGGCTGGCACGCAGATCCTTGGGAAGCTCCCGCTCCTCTGTCAGGTCCTGCTTGTTAAACAGGGTGAGCACAGGTTTTCCCGTCACGCCAAGCTCCGCGAGGGTCTCATAGACCGTCTCCATCTGCGCGTCCCTCTGGGGGCTTGCGCTGTCTACCACATGCAGGATGAAATCTGCGTAGCGGGCTTCCTCCAGGGTGCTCTGAAAGGCTTCCACCAGATGATGGGGAAGCTTTCGGATGAAACCGACCGTGTCCGTAAGCAGCAGCTCCTGGCCGCTGGAAAGCTCCATGCGCCGGGTGGTGGGATCGAGCGTGGCGAAAAGCTGGTCCTGCGCCAGAATGTCCGCCCCGGTCAGGGCGTTGAGAAGCGTAGACTTTCCCGCGTTCGTATAGCCCACGATGGCCGCCACGGGCACCGCCCGCTCCAGCCGCTGTTTCCGCGCCGTGTCCCGGTGGAGCTGCATATCCGAAAGCTCCCGGCGAAGCCTCGCCATCCGTCTGCGGATCAGTCTCCGGTCTGTCTCCAGCTTTTTTTCTCCCGGCCCTCTCGTTCCGATGCCGCCGCCCAGGCGGGACAGGCTCTTTCCCAAGCCGGAAAGCCTGGCCAGCCGATAGCTTAGCTGGGCCATCTCCACCTGGAGCTTGCCCTCGCTGGTGGAGGCATGCTTCGCGAAGATGTCGAGAATCACCAGCGTCCGGTCCATGACCTTCAGCTCCAGCCTCTCCTCCAGGCCCCGCAGCTGGGCCGGCGTCAGCTCGTCATCGCAGATCACGCCGTCCGCCCCCAGCTCCCCTGCCAATGCGCGCACCTCTTCGATCTTTCCCTTTCCGATATAGGTTCCAGGGTGGATGGCCTCCCGGTTCTGAATCACCTGGCCCAGAACCTCCGCTCCCGCCGTGTCCGCCAGCTCTGCCAGCTCGCACAGGGAAGCCTCCACATCTTCGTCCTCCCGGGTGCTCACGCCGATCAAAATGACTTTTTCTTTCAATTCCTGATTTTCATGAATTTCTGCCAAGGCTGCCTCCTTCTATATTTAACATGCCCTTTTAAGCTTCCTGCTCTTCCTTCTCCCAGTACGCCCGGTTCATGGTGCAGCGCAGCACCAGCCAGCGGGGAAGACTCCGGTACGCCTTTCCCAGGCGGTAGCCCAGGTATTTGCAGCCGCTCTGCCAGACCAGGGAAATTATCAGCCAGGGCTTCCCGATCCGCAGGCAGTGGGAGGCCGTCTTCTTCACCAGGCGGATTCCCTCGCCCTCGGAAGCCAGGCCGCCGAACACCTCTGGATGCTCCGCCTGGGA
>CALWBB010000018.1 GCA_944375885.1 uncultured Merdimonas sp. | reverse complement strand
GAAAACGCTTGAAAGGGAGAGCCAGCCGTTACTGCAAATTCGGGATGCTTATCCCAAAATGATCATTGCCCGGACACTGCATCCGAAATATAGCTACGAGGGAATTGAAATTTATGATATTGCCGACTGGCTATTGCAGGAATAAAAAATGGTGCGCAATAAACATAAAAAGGAGCTCTCCGCGCAAAAACCAAAAGCAGAAAAAAGGTGATCCTCTTTCCTGTTTCGAAAATCGAATCGGAAAGAGGATCACCTTTGTATTTATGTTCCCGTCAACTGAGAATCCCCTTCTCTTAGTACGCCTTGCCCCAGTAAACCATGGCCTTCGCCGGTTTTCCGCAGCAGACGCAGACGTCGGAAAGCTTCTCCTGCTTGAACGGCATGCAGCGGGCCGTAGCAGTGGTGTCTTCCTTAACCTTATCCTCGCAGGCCTGGTCGCCGCACCACATGGCGCGAACGAAGCCCGGCTTCTCGTTGATGGTCTTTACAAACTCCTCGTAATTCAGGGCGTCGTAGGTGTGGGCGTCCCTGTGGGCGCGGGCCCTCTCCAGCATGTCATGCTGCATGGTATCCAGCACCTCTGTAAGCTTCTCGGAAAGATTGTCCAGGGAAACCACAATCTTCTCGCGGGTATCCCGGCGCACGATCACTGCCTGGTTCGCCTCGATATCCTTCGGCCCGATCTCAATACGCACCGGAATTCCCTTCATCTCCTGCTCGGAGAACTTCCAGCCCGGGCTCTTGTCGGAATCGTCTACCTTCACCTTGAAGCCCGCCTTCAGCAGATCGGACTTGATCGCGTACGCCTTATCCAGCACGCCTTCCTTGTGCTGGGCAATCGGAATCACCATCACCTGTACGGGCGCGATCCGCGGCGGCAGCACCAGTCCGCTGTTATCTCCGTGCACCATGATGATAGCGCCAATCATGCGGGTCGTCATGCCCCAGGAGGTCTGATGCACGTACTGGAGCGTATTGTCCTTGGCGGTGTACTGGATGCCGAAGGCTCTCGCGAAGCCATCGCCGAAGTTGTGGCTGGTGCCGGACTGCAGGGCCTTGCCGTCATGCATCAGCGACTCGATGGTATAGGTCGCCTCCGCGCCGGCGAATTTCTCCTTATCCGTCTTACGTCCCCGGATCACCGGAATCGCCAGAACCTCCTCGCAGAAATCCGCGTACACATTCAGCATCTGCTGGGTCCGCGCCTCGGCCTCCTCCGCCGTCGCGTGGGCCGTATGGCCCTCCTGCCACAGGAACTCCCTGGAACGCAGGAAGGGACGGGTCGTCTTCTCCCAGCGCACCACCGAGCACCACTGGTTATATACCTTCGGCAGATCCCGGTAGGACTGGATCTCCTTGGCGTAAAAATCACAGAACAGGGTCTCGGAGGTTGGGCGCACGCACAGGCGCTCCTGAAGCTGCTCCATGCCGCCGTGAGTCACCCAGGCCACCTCCGGGGCGAAGCCCTCCACATGATCCTTTTCCTTCTGAAGCAGGCCCTCCGGAATGAACATGGGCAGATACACATTCTCCACGCCCGTCTCTTTGAACCGTCTGTCCAGCTCGTGCTGGATATTTTCCCAAATCGCGTAGCCTGCCGGTTTGATCACCATGCAGCCCTTTACGCTTGTATAATCTGTCAGCTCCGCTTTCTTTACAACGTCCGTATACCACTGGGCGAAATCCACATCCATCGATGTGATCTCTTCCACCAGCTTCTTCTCCTTTGCCATCTTTTCTCTCCTCTCACCGCCCGGGGCAGGTATTCTATGTCCAGACTGCCCGTACACAGGGCGTATCTTCATGTTATTCTATCGCCCCCGGCCAGCTTTTGTCAAGCCTTCTTCCTACAGTTTCCGCCCTGTCCGGCCCTGCTTTCGTCACAGCTTACGTGTCTGTCCGGCCCTGCTTTTATCACAGCTCCCACGTCTCTTTCGTCACAGCTCCCGCGCCCGCTCCAGCTCTTTTTGCGCCGCCGCGTCCACCTGCTGCCACAGTTCCTTGATCAAAAGCACCGAGAGCGGCCCCAGAAGGATTCCGCCGAAACCATAGAGCTTCACGCCCGCGTATACGCTGGCCAGGACCACCACAGGCAGGATTCCCAGACGCCCTCCTATCAGCCTGGGTTCCAGAAGCTCCCTGGTAAGGACGCAGATCCCATAGGTAGCCGCCAGAATCAGAGCTGCCGTATAATTTTTCTGGAAAAAGATCAGAATCAGAATCCATGGAAGAAAGACCGTTCCCGTCCCAAACACTGGCAGGGCGTCAAGGGCTCCTATGCCGATCCCGGCCAGCAGGGGATTGGAAGAGACGCCGGAAATCCACAGCCCCGCCGCGCACAGCAGCATGACCGTTCCCATAATGACACATTGGGCCCGAAGATACCCGCCCACAGAGCGCAGGATTCCCCGGATTACAGACACCATATGTCCATACACTGGCCAGCGTCTGCCCATAGCGCGGATTTTTTCAAAATCTGCCGCCATCAAAAGAACCGCGACGCCCGTGACAAGGAAGGCCGCCGCCCAGGAACCCGCTCCCTTCAGGAACTCCCAGGAGCCGCCGAAGGCCCCCGGCAGGATATTCTGCTGGGCGTGATCCCGGAACACATTCAGCTGGTCTGTCACAAAGACCCGGACATCCTCTGCTTCCAGCTGCATCAGGCTGCTGATACTGTCGCAGCATTCATAAAGAAGCCTTTCTGTCTCCCCCGGGCTTGAAAACCGCTCCGCCGCCCAACGGAAAAGAGCCCCCAGACTCTTGCCCAGCCAGACACCCCCTGCTGCCAGAAGGGCGGACATCGCGAGAAGAAGAAGCCCCATGGAAAAGACCGGCCTGATATGGAAGCGCCTCTGCATCCATTTAAGGGCCGGCCAGCACCAGCACACCACCAGGGCAGCAAGAAAAAACGGAACCAAAAGAGGCACCAGGTACTTCATTGCCAGAAAGACGCCTGCCGCGATCCCGGTTTTCTTCCAAAGAATCTGATTTTTCCACAGCCGCTCCATAGCCTCTTTCCCTCCCCGCATCCGATCAAAACTCGTTCCAGGAAATAGTATTGTCCTACGGGAAAGTTTTCAGCCTGTCACTTTCATCCAGAAGTCCGCCTTCCACGCTGTGGAATACAATGTGGATAACTCGCTATTTTGTGGATAAAAAAGTGGAAAACACAGGATTTTGTGGTTTAACCTCAAATTTTATCCACTTTCCGGTGATGGGGTGGCGGAAGCGGAGCCGATATGCACAGAGAGCCGGGAAAAAGTTGTCCACATTTTCCACACCCTCCCCGTCGTCAGGCAGACCGTACTTCCGATCTCCAAAAAGGGGCGTCCCCATACCGGCAAACTGCACGCGGATCTGGTGGTGGCGTCCCGTCTCCAGGCGGATTTCCACCAGCTCCAGCGCCTCTTTCCGCTCCAGGATCCGATAGCGCAAAACCGCCTTTTTCGCTCCAGGATGGGATGCCGCAGCGATCTCCGAGCGATTTTCCCGCCCGTTTCTGCACAGCCAGTCCACACGCTCCGTCCAGTTTTCCACCTTTTTTTCCACAGTTCCTATGGGTTTTCCACATAGTTTCTGACTATTCTGCTTTTCCACAGCTGGGTTATCCACAATATGGCGCACAGCCAGATAAAATTTTTCCATTTTCCGCTCTGCGGACTGGCGGCTTAAGGCAGACGCGGCCGCCGGAGTCAGCGCGAACAGCACCAGCCCTTCCACGGGCTGATCCAGCCGGTTCACAATCCCCACATAAGGAGCTCCCCCCGCCGGATTCTTTTCATGCAGATAATTTTTCAGCAGGCTTTCGCAGTCTTTGGCCCCTACTCGGGCGCTCTGAACGGGAACACCCGCTGGCTTGTGCAAAACCAGCAGGTGCTCATCCTCATAAATGATATTTAATTCCATATCTTACAGTCTCTTCACAAGCTCCTCGCGCTCTTTCTCGTATCCGGGCTTTCCAAGCAGGGCGAACATATTCTTCTTGTAAGCCTCCACGCCCGGCTGGTTGAAGGGGTTCACGCCCAGGATATAGCCGCTTACGCCCACCGCGAACTCAAAGAAATAGAAGAGCTGGCCCAGGCTGTACTCATCCTGGCACGGAATATTCACGCGCAGGTTCGGCACATTGCCGTCGGTGTGGGCCAGAACGGTTCCGTTCATGGCGTTCTTATTTACGAAGTCCACGGTCTTTCCGGCCAGATAATTCAGCCCGTCCAGATCCACAGCCTCCTCCTGGATGGTGATCTCAGCGGGGCTCTCCTCCACGTTCAGCACCGTCTCAAACAGGTTGCGCTGGCCATCCTGGATCATCTGTCCCATGGAGTGCAGGTCGGTAGACAGATCCACGGCTGCCGGGAAAATACCCTTCTGATCCTTGCCCTCGCTCTCGCCGTAGAGCTGCTTCCACCACTCGGACACATAGTGCAGGCTCGGCTCATAGTTTGCCAGAACCTCGATCACCTTGCCCTTGCGCAGCAGAATGTTGCGGATGGCCGCGTACTGCATGGCGCTGTTCTCCTCAAAGGGCGCGTTCAGCGCTTCCTCTCTGGCTGCCGCCGTGCCTTCCATCAGCTTCTCGATATCCGCGCCGCTGACCGCGATCGGAAGAAGTCCCACTGCCGTCGTCACGGAGAAACGTCCGCCCACATTATCCGGCACCACAAAAGTCTCATAGCCCTTCTCGTCAGACAATTTCTTAAGGGCTCCTCTGGCCTTGTCCGTCGTGGCGTAGATTCTCTTCGCCGCCTCAGCGTCGCCGTACTTCTTCTCCAGCATCTCCTTAAAGATACGGAAAGCGATAGCCGGCTCTGTGGTCGTGCCGGACTTGGAGATGACGTTTACAGAGAAATCGCGATCCCCGATGACTTCCATCAGATCCTTGATATATTTGCTGCTGATGCTGTTCCCGACAAAATAAATCTCCGGTCCCTTGCGGATGTCTTTTGATACAGTATTATAGAAGCTGTGCTTCAGAAATTCGATAGCCGCCCTGGCTCCCAGATAGGAACCGCCGATGCCGATGACTACCAGCACCTCGGAATCGCTGCGGATCTTCTCCGCCGCCTTCTGGATCCTTCCAAACTCTTCCTTATCATAGTTTACAGGAAGATCCACCCAGCCAATGAAGTCATTTCCGGCTCCCCTGCCTGACACAAGGAGCTCCTTCGCGTTCTCCGCGATCGCCTTCATGCTCTCAATCTCGTTCTCGCCGATTACATTCAGTGCTTTGGAATAGTCAAATGAAATCTTACTTCCCATTTTCGTTTTCTTCCTTTCTTCGCGCCGGCTCATGCGGCTCTTTTGTTTTATTCTAGCAAATGCTGCCATAGGGATCAAGTTCCAGCCTGAAAATTCAGCCCAAAAATTCTGTCAGTACCTCCTCCAGCACCTGTTCCTCGCCAGGCTTGAGGCTTAAGACGCCCGGCCTGTCCTGGCTTCCTTTGCCCTGTCCTGCTTCTTCTGCCTTCTCTCTCTCTTCCCTTTGCTGTTCCTCCTGGAAATTTGGAAAGCTTTCCGCCGCCCTGACGCTCAGATGGCTTCGCAGAAGCTCCCTTTTCATCTCCTTTACAAGTCCTGCCGTCTCCCGCACATCCGCCCACAGATAGAGCAGCAGCACCAGAAGCACAGCCCAGGCAATGATAATAAAAACCTGAAACATTCCGATTCCTCCCCGCCTTTTCCACCGATTTCCCAGGAAGGGGCCTGGCCCTTCCCGGATTTTATTTTCATTATACCTGCGCTCCCGGCAAATAAAAAGAGCGGGCGGCCGACAGAATCTCCCCTTTTCTGCCAGCTTTCCCGCTTTTTTCTGCATTCTTCTCCCGCGTCCATCCCTTCCGGACACGCTTTCTCTAAAATGTATCGTCCAAAATCCTGTCCACAAAGTTCTCTACCAGCCGGACGCTGTGCTCAATCGCCTTTTTCTCAAATTCCGGATAATCCATGGACGCGCTGTCGTCAGCCTTATCCGAAATAGCCCGGATAATGACAAAGGGAACCTTGTTCAGGCACGCCGCCTGGGCAATCGCCGCGCCCTCCATCTCTGTACAGTACCCATCCGTCCAGGAGGCAATCTCCTCCTTCACTTTGCGGTCAGCCACAAACTGATCCCCTGTCACGACCCTGCCGACAAAGGCCTGGATCTCCGGGTTAACCTCCCGGCACGCCGCCTGCGCCATGCGGATCAGCTCCGGATCCGCCGGAAAGCTGACTGTGCCCATCCGGGGAATCTCCCCCCTGGCATACCCAAAGGCCCGGGCGTCCATATCATGCTGCAGGGCATCCGACGAAATCACAATGTCGCCGATATTGATCTCCGCTTTCAGGGAGCCTGCAATTCCTGTGTTAATCAGCCGGTTTACATTGAACACATCCACCAGGATCTGCGCGCAGAGCCCCGCGTTCACCTTTCCGATCCCGCTTCGCACCAGCACAACCTCCCGGCCGTTCATCCGCCCCTGGTAGAACTCCATGGAAGCCTTTTTCACCACGACCTCTATCTCCATCTTTTCCTTCAAAAGAATGATTTCTTCTTCCATCGCTCCGATGATGCCTGTTCTTCCCATATCCGCCCCCACTTTCCGCGTTTTTCCCGTTTTCATCTATTTTACCAACAGCCCGGGACAATTTCAAGCCGTTTCCGGATTTTATGGGACGCGGCGAAACAACAGCCGATCAGAAAAGCCGGCAGGTATACCGTTCCCCCGCCGGCTTTTCTCTCCCATTCATTTTCTAAACAAATGGGAAATAGGTGTGTTGTGTTAGAGATTTTTTATCAAGTGTTTTTTTGTGTTACCTTACATTATAAGGATTTGAAGTTCCATATTCAGTTGTCTTTTGCAGCAGAAGACGCAGGAATCAGGGTACCTTCATTGCCTTGGTCTGGGTGTCGGTGACTTCAGTCGTCGAGCCTTCCGTCACGCTGTGGACGCCCCGGACAGAATACCACCAGCCGGATGTCACGGAAATGTTAGTTTCACTTCCATGACAGGAAGTCGTGTTCTCTTCTGTGTAATAGTAACTGCCCACGGTTCCAAAGCCTGTGTCGCCATTCACGCTCTCATCCAGATAAACTGCAACTTTCACTTTATCACAGATAGAATGAGCATTAGTCGTCCCGGAGACATTGACTTTTCCCTTCCCGGCGCTTACCAGCCCGCTGGTGCCGCTCTCCAGATAAGTCCCTCTCGCAATCCCATACCAGGTATCAATCGCTTCCGTCTCCGTGTTCGTGTACACGTGATATCCCGGCACGGCAGTCTCTTCTGCCCGGCTTACCAGGGTCTGGCCGTTCCATAAGAACATGGCGAACAGGAAACACCCCAGAGCCAAACCTGCTTTTTTAAGGTTTTTCAACATTCTCCCCCCTTCCTTTGTAAAATTGTAGATACAGCCTACAATAAATAATACGACTAAATTTAAAAAAATCATATACTTGCAAAGAAAATACTGCTTACAATTTCCTTAAACTGATTCAAATCCACACCTGATGTAATACGATAATATGCATTCCCTCGTTCTAATTGCGCTGTATAGGAAGGGTTCTTTCCATCCCTCTCTATTTCCAATATTTTTAACAATTCATTATAGTGAAACATCTGAACAGAATCAATAATATCACCGTCTACCTGCGTATCAAAAACAGCCTCACTGCTTTGCTTATTTTCATAAATTCTTAAAATATAATCTCCATAAACAAAGTCCATCTGAGCTTCGCCCAAATTTTCATCTATAAATACCTTTGTCAGCTCCATCTCCCTGGGCTTATACCCCAGCCGCAGCGCCAGGATTCCCAGCCGTTCCTCGATTTCGTCATAGGCCTCTTCCTCGGACATGTCCTTGTATATCTCTTCGTCCCCGCTTGCTATCGTCACATTGTATTCCCCATTTTCAATCTGGCCCTCCACCTTCGGCGCAAAGAGCCGCTCGCCGCTGGCGCCGATTCCGACGGCGGCGAGCAGGACTGCCGCAAGGAACGACGCCGCAAGCGCGCGCCTGCTCACATGGAAAGCCTTCGGCTTAGGCTCCTCCAGATGTCTTTCCCGGATCCGTCTCAGCAGATCTGCCTGAGCGTCTTCCGGCATCTGAAGGCCGGCCAGCTCCGCGTCCTCCGACGCGTCGTCTGCCGTCTTCTTCTCCAGGCCCTGCGCCTCTGACTCTAGTTCTCTTTTTATCCATTCATGGAATTTATCTTTCCTCATTTTCTTCCTCTTATTTTCTCTCAGGTATGAATTGACAGACCGGCTGGAACCTATCATAATAATTATAGACTGTTTTTCACGGAGGTGGAATCATGAAACGAATACTTCTGACCGGCGGCGGCACTGCCGGCCATGTCACTCCCAATATCGCCCTGCTGCCAAGACTTAAGGAGCTGGGCTACGAGATTTCCTATATGGGCTCTTACGACGGGATAGAAAAAAAACTCATCGAGGAATTCCAAATTCCCTACTATGGCATTTCCTCCGGAAAGCTGCGCCGCTATTTTGACCCTAAGAATTTCACGGATCCCTTCAAGGTTCTGAAAGGATACGGGGAAGCACGGCGCATTATCAAGAAGCTGAAGCCCGACGTACTGTTTTCCAAAGGCGGCTTCGTGTCGGTCCCGGTAGTCCTGGCCGCCAGACATTTCAAAATTCCGGCTGTCATCCATGAATCGGATCTGACGCCCGGCCTGGCAAACAAGCTCTGTATCCCTTCCGCCTGGAAGGTCTGCTGCAATTTCCCTGAGACGCTCCAGTATCTTCCAAAAGACAAGGCCGTGCTGACCGGTTCCCCGATCCGTCAGGAGCTTCTGAAGGGCGATCCCTTAAAAGCCCTGCGCTTCACCGGGCTTTCCCCGGACAAACCTGTAATCCTCGTCATGGGCGGCAGCCTGGGCGCCACAGCAGTCAATGAAGCCGTGCGCGGGATTCTTCCGCAGCTTTTGAAGGATTACCATGTCATCCATCTGTGCGGAAAGGGCAAGGTGGATCCTTCCATGAACGGGCTTCTGGGCTATGTACAGTATGAATATATCAAAGGCGAGCTAAAGGATCTGTTCGCCCTCTCCGATATCGTGATCTCCCGGGCCGGAGCCAACGCCATCTGCGAGCTCCTCGCCCTGCGCAAGCCCAGCCTCCTGATCCCACTGCCTGCAGCCGCAAGCCGCGGAGATCAGATCCTGAACGCCCGCTCCTTTGAAAAACAGGGTTTCAGTATGGTTCTCGAAGAGGAGCAGCTCACCCCCGCATCCTTCCTCGAAGCCGTCCACGCCCTTTATGAAAAGAGACAGGAGATGGCCTCTGCCATGGCCGCCAGCCCGCAGACAGATTCGATCGAGACTATCATAGGTCTTATAGAAGAGGCAGCGGCTGCCAGCGAGGGCCGCCTCCCGTAAGCTTATGAGGCGCCTTCCACCTGTATTCCAGATTCATGTTTCAGAGTTTTCCGGGCTGTCCTTCCGGGATTTCCGTTTCCCGGATCGGAAAGGGGACGCGGTGGAGCATCCCCTTTCACAGCTCCTCGTATTCCTCCTGAAAATTGCTCTTCATCCACTTTTTACTTTTCCGGAGATAACTGTCGATAGTACTTAAGGACACACCGCGCTCCAGGGCAATCACCTTTCTTGGCACTCCCAGATATTCCGCCAGAATCAGAACCTCATACCAGACTTCGTTCTTCTCACGCAGGGCTTTCAGCACATTGCTGCACAGACGCCTGTACTCTGCGCGTTCCAGCTCGGCGCAGGCCGCCGGCTCTTCCATTCCGCCGCTTTCACCCTGCAGATTCTCAGACAGAATCTCTTTCCTGCTGCTGGATTTCTTCCAGTGATCGTAGACCAGGTTGGACGCTACCACTACCAGCCAGTGCTTTACCCTGTCCATAATGATATCGTCCTCATATCCGTACAGCCTCATAAAGGTTTCCTGGCAGATATCCTGGGAAAGATGATAATCCTTGGTCATGTCAAAGACTACCTTCAGCACCAGATTCCTGTACCGTCCGTAGATCTCCAGAAATTTCTCTTCTGTGTTCACTTCTTTCCTTTCCAGTGCCTATTCGGCGCCCAGGAGGGCTGTCAGCTCAGCGCTGGCTTCCGGAGTCAGGCTTCCCGGTTTCCAGGAGATTCCCACACCGTCTGCTTCATAGCGCGGAATCAGGTGCATGTGAAAATGAAATACGGTCTGTCCTGCCGCTTCCCCGTTATTCTGTACCAGATTCAGCCCGTCACAGCCCAGCTTTTCTTTCATGCGCGCGCCTATCTTCTTCGCAAGCGCAAGCGCCTTCCTGCAGTGCTCCTCGTCCAGCTCGAAAAGATCCGCGAAATGCTCCTTGGGCACAATCAGAGCGTGTCCCCGGGAGGCCGGATTCAGATCCAGAAAAACACGGAAGTCCTCATCCTCATAAATCGTCGCGGAAGGAATCTCTCCGTTTGCCAGTTTACAGAAAATGCAGTTCTCTTCTCTCATACCTTTCTTCCTTTCTTTTTCCCTTTTTTCTTCCTTTTTTATGTCGAAATTTGCAAGATTATTCTATATTGCCAAAAATATCCTTTTATGCTACACTAATCACAGGAGTGATACGAACATGGATGACATCAATCTCACCATCGCGAAAATAGCGCACGAAATACGCAATCCGCTTACGTTGATTCACAGTTCTCTTCAGCTTATGGAAACTACCCATCCGGAGGTCAAAGATTTTCAATTCTGGTCTCAGACGCTGGAAGACGTAGAATATCTGAACCAGCTTCTGGACGACCTGGCCGCGTACAGCGACAGCCGCCGTTTCTTTATGTGCGAGGTAGATCTAAAAGAGGTTTTCCATTCGCTGGAAGAGAGCCTTAAGCCCTATATCCTGGCAAACCGGAAGAATTTCACCGTACATATGCCGGCCCAGCTGCCCACCGTCTTCGGAAATCCCATAAAGCTAAAACAGGCATTTCTGAATCTCCTCAAAAATGCCTTTGAATCCACCGGTGAAAACGGCTGTGTCTCCCTCTCTGCCAGAAAGTACCTGGATCAGATCATCATCCGCGTCACGGACGACGGCTGCGGCATGACGCCCGAAGCGGCAGAGACGCTCTTTGTCCCTTTCACCTCCCACAAAGCCGGAGGCACGGGCCTTGGACTTGCCATCACCCAAAAGATCATCACTGCCCACTATGGACACATAGACGTGGCATCCTCGCCCGGAAGGGGATCTGTTTTCACTGTTACGCTGCCTCATATATAATCATTATTCTAGTATAATTGCACGGAGAATACAAGGAATTTTTTGAACCAGAATTTTGCCAAAGAATTTTGTCCCCGAATCCAGACGGATGGATTCGGGGATGTTTCGTTTCGCTGACATTTGGGGCAGGACGTGCCGTCTGCCAGCCTCTGTCCGGAATGCCTAGAACTTTAAGGATTTGTCCACATCTGAGATAAAGATGGTAGCGCCGCCTATCTTCAGGGTGCGCTCTGTCTCTATCATCACGTTTCCATTATATTCCCACACCTTGCACTCTTCTTCACGCTCTGTGCAGCTTTGGCGGATGTAATCCAGAATCTCCTCCTCCCGCTCTGCTTCCACACAGATGAGCAGCGTGATATTCGTCTTATTGGAATACAGGCCCTCCGTCCGGAATTTTGTCGCGCGGATCCGGTTGCGGATCAGCAGCCGCGCCAGATTCTCGAAATCCTGCTCCTGTACAATTACAATCATCAGCTTCATTTTGCTACCTCCTGGAAATAATGCGCTTCCGCAGATTCTATCCCTGTCTTAAGGCAGAGACAGGAAAAGGAAATAAAAAAGCACCGACCCCGCGCTCCATGGCGCAAAACCAGTGCCCTGCATGCGCGATCAGGGGTTCGAACCCTGGACACCCTGATTAAGAGTCAGGTGCTCTGCCAGCTGAGCTAATCGCGCTTTCTTTGTTTACCGCTGTTTTCCAACGCAAGTGTTATTATACTGTATCATTTTCAAAAATGCAAGTACTTTTTTTATATTTTCTTGATTTTTTTTTCGTGTTCTAATACAATGAAGAAAATTTCTATAGAAAAAGGAGCAGACTGATGAGATTAAAGCATATCAAAGGAGCCGAGGAGGCCGTCGCCTCCAGCCCTTTTGTCATCCATGACGCCAAAACCCGTTCCGGAACCTGGAGGCAGCTGTTTGGAAATGAAACCCCCATCCACATTGAGATCGGTATGGGAAAGGGGCGTTTTCTGATGGAACTGGCGGCTCTGAATCCCCAGATCAGCTATATCGGTATCGAACGCTACAGCAGCGTCCTGCTGCGCGCCCTTCAGAAGATGGAGGAAGCCCCCCTTCCCAACTTGTATTTTCTCTGCGAGGACGCCGCAGAGCTGGCAGAATTTTTTGCCCCCGGGGAAATCAGCCGTATCTACCTGAATTTTTCAGATCCCTGGCCGAAAGCCCGCCATGCGAGGCGGCGGCTGACCTCCGTGAATTATCTGGAACGCTACGGCGCCGTGCTCTCCAGAGACGGACAGCTGGAATTTAAGACCGATAATGAAGCTCTCTTCGATTTTTCCCTGGAAAGCGTGGAAGAGGCCGGATGGAGGCTTCTGGGCTGTACCCGGGATCTCCATCAGGATCCCCAGATGGGGCAGGGCAACATTATGACGGAATATGAGGAAAAATTCTCTTCCAGAGGAAATCCTATCTTTAAGCTGGCTGCCGCTCCCGCCGGAATAAGCCTTGCACGGGAATGACGGTTTTTCCCTCCTCTGGGAGGGTTTTCCGCTTATTTATCAGATAATTTGACTTATGTTTCGACATTTTTCTTGTCAAGCATGTTTCGGATGTTTCCCGGCTTTTTATACGATTTATTCAATCTGCACAAAACATTCGTTTTGCCGCGCACTATGTAAACCAGGCTTATACACACCCAAAAATGTGGATAATGTGGATAAATGCGTTGATAACTTTCTTTTCCGGCTTTTCTCCTTGGATAAAATGTGGATAACTTTTCTGTTATCCACTCTTTTTCGTTAAAAAAATGTAAACTCTATTAAAAGTTTGTGCAAAATGCAGCGCTGGCAGTTTATGGCAGCTTTTAAGAATCATATGGTGTCTGACAATATTCTGATATTGTCAAACTATATTGGCAATCTGCGGCATCCGGAAATACCAGCCAGGCGCGCCAGAAAAAGGCACCCGGAAAATCCTTCGCTGATTTTCCGGGTGCCTTTTTCACCTGTATCCTATTCGGTTAAAAAATTCTTCTTACACAGATCACGTTCCTGTAGTTGGCAGGGGAAGTATACTTAATGCCGGTAGCCGCTGTGCTGGCGTGTACAATCGTGTTATTGCCGCAGTAGATCGCCACATGGCCGCTGTAGCAGATGATATCTCCCGGCTGAGCCTCCGCAAGGCTTACTCCATATCCTACGTTTCTCATGGCGCTGGAGGAGTGCGGAAGGCTTACGCCAAAGTTCGCGTAGACGCTCATGACGAAACCGGAACAGTCCGCTCCATTTGTCAGGCTCGTGCCGCCGTACACATAGGGATTGCCCACGAACTGGCTGGCAAAGCTTGCGACTGCGTTCCCGCTGCTGCTGCCGGATCCGCTTCCCACCACGGTCTGGGGAGCGCTCTCACTCTTCGCCTCCACCTGGGCAGCCCTGCGTCTTCCTTCTTCCCTGGCAGCTTCCTCCTCTGCCAGACGGGCTTCCTCTTCCTCTTTCGACTCCGCCTGCACGAAGTCCGTTCTCAGATCTACATAGTCAGTGGATACCCAGCCGTCTCCCTCTTCGATGGAAACCTGTACCCATCCTTCCTGCTCGCTTGTAACGGTCAGCTCCTCGCCTTCCCCGATCAGGCCCAGGACGCTCGCTTCTGTGCTGGCGTCTGTCCTCACCCGCAGGGTCTGCGTCGTGACGGTAGCCACTCTCTCGCCTACCTCGGCCGCAAGGGCCTCTGCCTCATCTCCCGTCACTACGTAATCCGATTTCACATATCCGGTTACGCTTCCGGAAGTAATCTTATACCAGCCGTCCGCTTCTTCCTCAATCGTGCCGGCCGACTCATCATAAAGCTTTCCCAAAATCTCGCTTTCTTCATTGGGCTCGCTTCTTACATTTACATAATCATTCACCTGAGCGATACAGATCCCCTCATACTCGGAAGGGGTCATCTCCTCAAGTACCTTTTCATCCGCTGCCGGATCCACTTCATATGCCTCTGTCATCACGGATGCGATTCCCGTATCCATACCAGACAGGAGATTGCTTGCCTCTGCCCTGCTCCCGCTGATCAGGAAACAGAAAACCCCAGCCAGGCATACTGCCGTATATCTGTGCATGTCCCTATCATCCTCCGTACAGTCACGTTCAATTATTACAAATTTGTTAAGACTTATGACTGAATTATAACAGGACGATCATAGCTTGTCAACCGTTTCTAAAAATTCTTCCAGCGTAATCCCGTTTTCCATATCCCCTACGATGCTTCCCATAATTCTCATATCTGAGCCGGTAACAATATTACCAGTGATGACCATATCCTGCGGAATCACGGCTTCCTGCCGCTGCGCGGGCGGTTCTGCCGGCTGCGGCGCCGTCACCTGCGGCTCTGCCGGCTGCGGCTCGTGGGCCTCCTCCTGGGAAAGGGCGCCGTATAATTCTGTCTTCTCTTCTTCCGCGCCCTCCTTTTCTCCGTATCCCAGCAGACCATTCATCGCTTTTTTGAAATTATTGTCCTCTCTCCTCGCCATTGCCTGTATTTCCTTTCTTTCACACATATCAGACAGACATGGCTGTTTTTACAGCTTTTTTATGCCATATTTCTTCAAGTATATAATTTTTTTCCTAAAAGTACAGCCCTTCTTCCATAAAAAACTCAAATTTTATTGTATATGACATTTTTTCCTATTGACAGAGCGGAGGTTTCTGAATAAAATACAGGAAACGATAACTGTTATTATTATTGTAGGAATTTGAGAGGATGTTTTTATGCCAGCATTAAAATACAGCCGGCAGAGGGAATCGATCAAACGGTTCCTGCTGTCCCGGTACGATCATCCCACTGCAGATACGATTTACCTGCATGTGCGGGAGGAATTTCCGAATATCAGCCTGGGTACGGTGTACCGCAACCTCTCCCTGCTGACAGAGCTGGGAGAAATCATGAAGATCACTACCGACGGCCCGGACCGTTTCGACGGCCATGTGGAACCGCATTCCCATTTTCTGTGCCGGAAATGCCATTCACTTCTGGACGTACACCTGGAAAATGAGGGTTCCATCGACCAGGAGGCGCAGAAGAATTTCCCGGGAATTATCGACGGCCATTCTGTCCTTTACTACGGAACCTGTCCTGACTGTTCCAGGTAAAATTTATCACAAAGAATTATAGAAATAATGCTTGACGCAGAGGAGAATCTGTGATACATTAATGCCAGTAACAGGAATCATTACTGTTTTTATAACAGCTAATTCAATGTAATCTAAAAAAGAAAAGGAGAGTACAATTATGAAGACATGGGTATGTACAGTATGCGGTTATGTTTGGGAAGGCGAGAATCCGCCTGAGAAATGTCCCCAGTGCGGCGTTGGCCCGGACAAGTTCAAGGAGCAGAGCGCAGGCCTGACCTGGGCAGCTGAGCATGTAGTAGGCGTAGCGCAGGGCGTAAGCGAGGATATCCTTGAGGATCTGAGAGCGAACTTCAACGGAGAGTGCTCTGAGGTAGGTATGTACCTGGCTATGGCCAGAGTAGCTCACAGAGAGGGCTATCCGGAGATCGGCCTTTACTGGGAGAAAGCAGCCTGGGAAGAGGCTGAGCACGCAGCGAAGTTCGCTGAGCTTCTGGGCGAGGTAGTTACCGACAGCACCAAGAAGAACCTGGAGATGAGAGTGGCCGCTGAGAACGGCGCTACCGCTGGCAAGTTTGACCTGGCAAAGCGCGCGAAGGCTGCGAACCTGGACGCTATTCATGACACTGTACATGAGATGGCCCGCGACGAGGCCCGTCATGGCCGCGCGTTTGAGGGTCTCCTGAAGAGATACTTCGGCTAATCGAAACCGACAGCAGATAGATCATAAGCTTCTCCATAAAAGGGCGGATTCTTTACGGATCCGCTCTTTTCTTATTTTTTTTCTGAACCTCCTTGACATTTCAAACCGCCAGGTATAATATGAATACATCTTTACATAGTATTTAATACTACATATCAAGATATATGTATTTATTCATTGGAAAAGGAGGACTTCTCTTATGAAATTTGAAATCAAAGATCCCGGAAGCGCAATCACCCATTTCATCGGCATGCTGATGGCCGCCTTTGCCGCAACCCCGCTTCTTATCCGGGCAGCCCGCAATCCCGACCGCATCCATGTGATATCCCTGGCAGTCTTTATAGCAAGCATGATTCTGCTCTATGCGGCCAGCGCCACCTATCATACCTTAAATATTTCAGAGCGGGCCAACCGTGTTCTTCGTAAAATCGACCACTGCATGATTTTTGTGCTGATCGCCGGTTCCTACACGCCGGTCTGCCTGATCGCGCTGGGCGGACGCACAGGCTATATGCTCTGCGCCCTGGTTTGGGGCATCGCTCTGGCGGGAATCCTGCTGAAAGCCTTCTGGGTCACCTGCCCGAAATGGTTTTCTTCTATATTATATATCGCTATGGGCTGGATCTGTGTACTGGCTTTCACACAACTTTTGAACGCGCTCTCCCCCGCAGCCTTCGGCTGGCTGCTGGCAGGCGGGATCATCTATACGCTGGGCGGCGTTATTTATGCTCTGAAACTGCCGATCTTCAACGCGCGGCATAAAAATTTCGGTTCCCACGAAATCTTCCATCTGTTCGTTATGGGCGGGAGCATCTGCCACTTTATCGTGATGTATGTGTTCATAGCCCCCATGCCTCTTCCCCTTTGAGGCCGGCTTATACGGCAGGTTTTTCCCATTTTCGGGGGAAAATATCCTTTGCAGAGCAGGATCCCTTCGCTTATAATAGACGGCGGAGGGATCTTTTTATGAATTACACTTACATACTTCGCTGCATAGATGGATCTTACTACACCGGCTGGACCAACAATCTAAAAAAGCGCCTGGAGGATCACAATCTTGGACGGGGCGCCAAGTATACCCGGGCACGGCTTCCTGTCATACTGGTTTATTACGAATGCTTCGGGACAAAGGAGGAAGCCATGAAACGGGAAGCAGCCATCAAAAAATTAAGCCGCCCCCAAAAGGAACGGCTTATCGCTTCCCGGCCAATACCAGATTTATCTGTTCTGGCTGGAGAACCTACTGGAGAAGCTCTATAGGATCGATGCTTTCTCCATCTTTTCGCACTTCAAAATAGACGTTGCAGCCTTCCTTTGTATAGTAGCGGGTCGGCTCGCTGACATAGCCTACCGTCTCGCCTGCCTGCAGATAATCTCCTTCCTTTACGGGCAGCTCCTTGAGCTGTCCATAGATGACCTCATATCCGTCTCCAATGTCCATCGTGACAGTCATACCTGTCTCCTCAAGCGTCTCCACCTTTGTGATTTTTCCCGGAGCGGCGCTCATCACATTTTCATCCAGACTTCCCTGGACGATAATCGCCGGATTATATTTGTACTGATCCAGCGTAGTAAAGTATACCGTCTTGTCCATGCTGTAATCCAGGATCACATTTCCTGCCACAGGCCAGAGCAGATGATCCGTCTCCGGGGAAAAAGAAAGCTCTGGCTCTTCAGAAACCGCGTCTGAGGAGGAGGCCGCCTGTGTCTCATCGAGAATCACTGTCTCCCCGGTTCCCTCCGGATCCGGCAGGTTTTCTGCGAATTCACTTTCCAGTTCTGCTCCGTTTCCTTCCTCCATGACTGCCGCTTCGTCCATGCCAGCTGCTATATCCTGCTCTTCCTCCGCGTCCGCAAGCGCTTCTCCCTGCTTATCCCGTGAGGCGTTCCCTGAGGCTGCCTTTTCTGTGTCTTCCTGCCCGCGCTCTGCCTTTTCTTCTGCTTCCTTCTGGGCCTGCTCCAGCGCCTTGGCTTCCTCCTGGGCCTCTGCTGCTTTTTCTTCCAGCTCTTTTCGCTGCTGATCTGATTTCCCTACCGTGTACATCCCGATCATTGTCACCACTGCCAGAAGGCACAGGCTGAAAGCGACTGTGACGGTTCTCCCGCCGGAAAAGCCGCCCTTTTTTCTTCTCTTTACTGTCATAAGCTTCACCTCGATACTGTTTTCACAGGTACTGTGCCGGGGCAGCTGTCTGCTTCCCGGTACAGCTGCCTGCCGTTATCTCTAGGATAGCCAGTTTAAGAGAAGCTTATACACTCCAGGTTTTTATAAAAATATTGCAGGATTTCCTGATACTTCCTGCCCTCAAGGGCCATAGCGTTCGCCTGGTACATACTCATTCCCAGGCCGTGCCCCAGCCCTTTTGTGGTAAACCGGACTCCTTCCTCTGTCTCTTCTGCCGCGAAATTGCTGGAATTCAGTCCATAAAGGCTGCGGAATTTTTCGCCGCTCATAACCTCTTCCCCAAGACGAACTTCCGTGGCGTAGCCTTCCGCGTCCTTAGAAAGGATTGTGGGCACGGCATCCAGCTTAAGCGTCTGTATTTTCAGATAGTCAGAAGAGTGGAGATCCTCCGGGCAGTCTGCAGGGACAAGCCAGGAGTACTCCCCGCCCAGCACGCTGCCCTCCCTGGTCCGGCCTGAACTGACCGCATGATAGGGGACGTCCGCCGGCAGCCCGCCGCTTTCTCCAAGAACCAGCACCTGTCCTGCCGTCTCTTTTGCCGCCTGATCACATTTCACCGAATGCAGCTCCCAATCCCCGTATCCCCAGACCCGAAGCTCGTCTTCCCTGCTGTAAAAGGAAAATCCCAGCTGCTCCAGCTCTTCCTCCCGCAAGGCCTGGGCTGCTTCCCCGGGCGACCCGCTTTCATAATAATTCATGGCCTGCCGCAGAAGATTGGTGCGGATCACCACAGCCTGGGCCTTCAATGCCTCCATCTCATAATGCACTGGCATCTGGGCAGGCAGAATTTCCGCAACCAAAGTCTCCAGATCCTGCTCCTGCGATGGTTTCTCTTCCCCGCCCATCTTCCCGGTCCGCAGCACGGCCGCCACATAGGGAAGCAGAATGAGAATGAGAAGTACCGAGATTCCTGTCTTTATTTTTTCCTTCATTCTACAGTCTATGAGGACAAAAAAAGAGATAGACGTAAGTTTTACGCCTATCCCTTTCGTCTAGCCCGCCGGGCCGGCTGTATTCTTTCTGCCGCCGCTTCTTTTACTGCTTAGGCAGGGTTACAGTCATCTTATCCAGATGCCAGATCTCATCCACATACTGCTGAATGGTCCGGTCGGAGGAGAACTTGCCGCTGCAGGCAGTGTTCCAGATAGCCTTCTTCGCCCAGCCCTTCTCATCGCGGTACGCTTCCTCTACACGCTTATGAGCCTCCGCGTAGGAACGGAAATCCTTCAGGATGAAGTAGGTATCCGCGCGGTCGCTGCTGTTCGTATTCAGCAGGGAATCGTAGATATCACGGAACAGCTCCGGATCCTGCGGAGAATAATAGCCGTTGATCAGCTGCATCAGCACGTGGCGGATATCCTGGTCATTGTTAAAGATATCCATCGGATGATAGCCGCCGTTCTGCTCGTAATTAATGACCTCGTCAGAGCTCATACCGAAGATGAAGGCGTTCTCCTCGCCCATCTCCTCTACCATCTCCACGGTAGCTCCGTCCATGGTGCCAATGGTCAGGGCGCCGTTCAGCATGAACTTCATGTTTCCGGTACCGGAGGCTTCCTTGCTGGCGGTGGAAATCTGCTCAGACACATCTGCCGCCGCGAAGATCAGCTCTGCGTTGGACACGCGGTAATCCTCGATGAAGACTACCTTCAGCTTGCCGTTGATGGAAGCGTCGTTGTTGATCACATCCGCTACGGAATTGATCAGCTTGATGGTCAGCTTCGCCCTGCGGTAGCCGGCAGCCGCCTTCGCTCCGAAGATAAAGGTTCGCGGATAGAAGGGCATCTCCGGATGCTCCTTGATCTGGTTGTACAGATACATCACATGCAGGATGTTCAGCAGCTGGCGCTTGTACTCATGGAGACGCTTTACCTGCACGTCGAAGATAGAGCGCGGATCTACGGTGATTCCGTTGTGCTCCAGGATGTATTTCGCCAGGCGCACCTTGTTCTGGTACTTGATATTCATGAACTCCTGCTGGGCCTTCTCGTCGTCCGCGTAAATCTTCAGCTTCGCGATCTGGGACAGGTCGGTGATCCACTCGTCGCCGATGTGGGCCGTTACCCAGTCAGCCAGCAGCGGGTTTCCGTGAAGCAGGAAACGGCGCTGGGTGATGCCGTTGGTCTTGTTGTTGAACTTCTCCGGCATCATCTGGTAGAAGTCCTTCAGCTCCTGGTGCTTCAGGATCTCGGTGTGGAGTCTCGCCACGCCGTTTACGGAGTAGCCGGCCACGATGGCCAGATGAGCCATCTTCACCTGTCCGTCATAGATGATGGCCATCTTGCGGATCTTCTCCTGGTCGCCCGGATACTTCTTCTGGATCTCAATCACGAAGCGGCGGTTGATCTCCTCGATAATCTGATAAATACGGGGAAGCAGGCGGGAGAACAGCTCGATGGGCCATTTCTCCAGGGCCTCCGCCATGATCGTATGGTTTGTGTAAGCGCAGGTCTTCGTGGTGACCTCCCACGCCTCATCCCACTCCAGGCCTTCCTCATCCACCAGGATACGCATCAGCTCGGCTACCGCCACAGTCGGGTGCGTATCGTTCAGCTGGAAGGTGGCCTTCTCGTAGAACTTGCGGATATCGTCATGGTTTCTCTTATAGCGGGCGATGGCTTCCTGCACGCTGGCGGAAATGAAGAAATACTGCTGCTTTAAGCGCAGCTCCTTTCCTGCCATGTGGTTGTCGTTGGGGTACAGAACCTCTACCAGCAGCTTCGCCAGGTTCTCTTCCTCCACAGCCTGCTGGTAATTTCCCTTATCAAAGGCGTCCAGACGGAAGGAGTTCATAGCCTCCGCGTCCCAGATGCGTAAGGTATCTACCACGTTGTTGCCATAGCCTACGATGGGCATATCGCAGGGAACCGCGCGCACGCTCTGATAGCCCTTCTGTACGAAATGATTCTTGCCCTTCTCGTCTACCTCCACGTCCACATAGCCGCCGAACTTGACGATCTTGGACAGCTCCGGACGGCGAAGCTCGAAGGGATTGCCCTCTTTAAGCCACTCGTCGGGCACCTCTACCTGGAAGCCATTCTCGATCTTCTGCTTGAACATACCGTAGCGGTAGCGGATGCCGCAGCCGTAGGCCGCATAGCCCAGGCTTGCGAGAGAATCCAGGAAGCAGGCAGCCAGTCTTCCCAGACCGCCGTTTCCAAGGGCGGCGTCCGGCTCCTGATCCTCGATCACATTCAGATCGCAGCCCAGCTCCTCCAGCGCTTCCTTTACCTCATCGTAATAGGTCAGGTTGATCAGGTTGTTGCCCAGGGCGCGTCCCATCAGGAACTCCATGGACATATAGTACACAATCTTCGGATCCTGCTTCTTCATCTGCTCCTGGGTAGCCAGCCAGGCGTCGATGATGGCGTCCTTGGTGGCCAGAGCCACAGCGTGAAAAATCTGCTGCTGCGTGGCTTCCTCAATGTTGCGCCTGTAAAGGGTCTTTACATTGTAAACCACGCTTCTCTTAAAGAGCTCCTTGTCAAAGGGCCTCTTACTCATAATAGTTTCCTCCTCATTTCCTGTATTGGGCCGGCCCGCAGGCCACGGGGGCCTAAACACGCTCCACACCCAGGGTTACGTCTTCCCCGTTAATATTCCAGTCCTTCACATAGCCAGTCACATTGCCGAGCGTTACCCCGGCAGCCAGGACTTCCGACTGAATCTCTTCTTTATTATCATTCAGAATCTTTTCGATCTTCTCATTTCCTTTGCAGGAAACCGTGATCTTGTCGGTCACCTGGAAATCTGCTTCCTTGCGCATGGTCTGCACCTTGCTGATGATCTCGCGCACAAAGCCCTCCTCGATCAGCTCCGGCGTCAGCTTCGTATCCAGGACGACGGTGATCTCATTGTCCCCGTCGGACACGTAGCCCTCTGTCTGGGCCATGTCAATCAGCAGATCCTCCTCTGATAATACCACAGCGGTGCCGTTCACGTCAAACGTAAGATTTCCATTTTCTTTCAGCTCAGCAAAAGCGCTGTTGCCGTCCACGGACGCCAGGTACTCCCGGATGCCGTTCAGGAACTTGCCGTATTTCGGTCCCACGGTCTTTAACTGCGGCTTGAAGCTGTAGGTGGTGAACGCGCGCACGTCGTCGGTAAAGTCCACGGCCTTCACATTCAGCTCGTCGCGGATGATGTCGCGGTAATACTCAGCCAGCACGTAGGGCGCCTTCACATACATCTGGGCGATGGGCTGGCGGTTCTTGATATTGGCCGCGTTCCGGCATGCCCGGCCCATCACGACGATGCGCAGAACCTCGTCCATATTCTTCTCCAGCTCCAGGTCGATCCATTCCTTCTTTACCTCCGGGAAATCGCAGAGGTGGATGCTCTCGGGAGCGTCCTTGTCGATGCTGCGCACCAGGTTCTGGTAGATGTCCTCGGTCATGAAGGGAATCATGGGGGCCGCCGCCTTGCTGATGGTCACAAGGGAGGTGTACAGGGTCATATAGGCGTTGATCTTATCCTGCTCCATGCCCTTCGCCCAGAAGCGCTCGCGGCTGCGGCGCACATACCAGTTGCTCATGTCGTCCACGAACTCCTGCAGGGCTCTCGCCGCCTCGGGAATCTTATAGTTCTCCAGATCGCTGTCCACCTCGCCCACGACGGTGTTCAGCTTGGAGAGCAGCCATTTATCCATGACGCTTAAGGAGTCGTAGTTCAGCTCATACTTTGTGGCGTCGAAATTGTCAATGTTCGCGTACAGCACGAAGAAAGCGTAGGTGTTCCAGAGGGTTCCCATGAACTTTCTCTGGCCCTCGGTCACTGCTTTGCCGTGGAAACGGTTCGGCAGCCAGGGCGCGCTGTTGATATAGAAATACCAGCGGATGGCGTCCGCGCCGTATTTCTCCAGGGCCTCGAAGGGATCCACCGCGTTGCCCTTGGACTTGCTCATCTTCTGTCCGTTCTCATCCTGTACATGGCCCAGCACGATGACGTTCTCGTAGCAGGCCTTATTGAAGAGCAGCGTGGACTCTGCCAGCAGGGAGTAGAACCAGCCTCTCGTCTGATCCACCGCCTCGGAGATGAATTGAGCAGGGAACTGCTTCTCGAACAGATCCTGGTTTTCAAAGGGATAGTGGTGCTGGGCAAAGGGCATGGCTCCGGAGTCGAACCAGCAGTCGATCACCTCCGGCACCCGGTGCATAGTGCCGCCGCACTCGGGACACTTCATCGTGATCTCGTCGATGTAGGGACGGTGAAGCTCCACGGTCTTCGCCCTCTCGTCGCCGCTCAGCTCATAGAGCTCTTCGCGGCTTCCGATGGAATGCTGGTGGCCGCAGCCCTCGCACTCCCACACATTCAGCGGAGTTCCCCAGTAGCGGTTGCGGCTGATGCCCCAGTCTTGGATATTCTCCAGCCAGTCGCCGAAGCGGCCCTTGCCGATGCTCTCCGGGATCCAGTTGATGGTGTTGTTGTTACGGATGAGGTCCTCCTTCACCGCCGTCATCTTGATGAACCAGGATTCCCGGGCGTAATAGATGAGCGGGGTGTCGCAGCGCCAGCAGAACGGGTAGTCATGCTCAAACTTCGGCGCGGAGAACAGCTTTCCTTCCTTATCCAGATCCTTTAAGATCTCGGGATCCGCCTTCTTCACGAAGAGTCCCGCGTACGGGGTCTCCTCGGTCATATCGCCCTTGCCGTCCACGAACTGCACGAAGGGCAGATCGTATTTTCTTCCCACACGGGCGTCGTCCTCACCGAAGGCCGGAGCGATGTGTACGATTCCGGTACCGTCGGACATGGATACGTAGCCGTCGCAGACTACATAGAAGCCCTTCTTGCGCTGGCTCTCCGCCTTTTTGCCGGCGCAGGCAAAGAGGGGCTCATACTCCTTATACTCCAGATCCTTTCCTGCATATTTCTCCAGGATCTCATAGGCCGGCTTTCCTTCTTCCCCAAGGCCGCCCAGCACCTTGTCAAGCAGGGCCTCGGCCATATAATAGGTATAGCCGTCCGCCGCCTTCACCTTCACATAAGCGTCCTCCGGGTTCACGCAGAGACCCACGTTGGAGGGCAGGGTCCAGGGCGTGGTGGTCCATGCCAGGAAATAAGCGTCCTCGCCCTTTACCTTAAAGCGGACGACCGCAGAGCGCTCCTTCACCGGCTTGTAGCCCTGGGCTACCTCATGGCTGGACAGGGGCGTCCCGCAGCGGGGGCAGTAGGGCACGATCTTAAAGCCCTTGTAGAGCAGGCCCTTTTTCCAGATTTCCTTTAAGGCCCACCACTCAGACTCAATATAGTCGTCGTGATAGGTCACGTAGGGGTGATCCATATCCGCCCAGAAGCCTACGGTGCCGGAGAAATCCTCCCACATGCCCTTGTACTTCCACACGCTTTCCTTGCACTTGCGGATGAAGGGATCCAGACCGTACTCCTCGATCTGCTCCTTGCCGTCCAGGCCCAGCTCCTTCTCCACCTCCAGCTCCACCGGAAGTCCGTGGGTGTCCCAGCCGGCCTTTCTCGGCACATAGTAGCCCTTCATGGTCCGGTAGCGGGGAATCATGTCCTTGATGACACGGGTCAGCACATGGCCGATATGGGGCTTTCCATTGGCCGTGGGCGGTCCGTCATAGAAGGTGTAGGTCGGGCCTTCCTTGCGGTGTTCCATACTTTTCTCAAAAATGTGGTTTTCTTTCCAGAAATGCTCCACGTTTTTTTCGCGGTCTACGAAATTCAGATTCGTCGATACCTTGTCGTACATAAATAGCCTCCTTCATGATAAAAAGGCTCCCGTCCTGTAACAGGACGGAAGCCTTAAGACTTTCGTTGTACCACCTTATTACAGCATGCTGCCACATGCGTCTCCCTGTAACGGTGGAAATCCGTCGGTACCTAAGAAGCCTGCCTCTCCAAAAAGCCTGCTTGTGGAACTCCCCACAGCCGGCCGGAAGCCGTCTTCCTTCAGCCCGCAGCTCGGAAGTGATTTTCGCAAAGACCGTACTCGCGCCAGGCTCCCACCGCCCCCGGCTCTCTTTGCCTTTCCAGGTCTTCCTACTCTCTTCGTCTCCGCCTTTTCTCTATCTGGCAACTCTGCATCTGCCAAACGTCCCTAGTATACCCTGTTTTCGCGGGATTTGTCAACCTTCCGCTGCCTTTTTTCAGGGTTTTTCTTAAGGAAATATAAACATTTGCGATTTGCTCTTGCAGAGCCGGGAGAAATAGCATATACTTTGTTTGATAAATATTACAAAATTATTTCATACTGCGGGAAACCTTTTATTTACAGGGCTTTCTTCACCCTCCCGCCTGTGAAATATGACATACACATACACCGGATTACAATTTCTGAAGGAGTTCGTAAAATGAGATTTTCACATAGATTTCTGACAGGCGCAGTCGTCCTGTCTATTCTTGGTACACTCTGTTTTCATCCCATCACCGCCGAAGCCAGGAGAATGACCGCAGCCGAGCAGGCCGCAGCGGAAGCCGCCGAAGCCGAGCGCCAGGCCGTCTACAATAAAGCCGTCGATTCCAATTCCATCGAAGGCTGGCCCCAGGGGCCGCAGATCTACGCCGAATCCGCCATCGTCATGGAGGCGGACACCGGAACCATCCTTTATAATAAGGATATGGATATGGTCAATTACCCGGCCAGCATCACCAAGATTATGACGGCCCTTGTCGCTTTGGAGCACTGCTCTCTTGATGAGGTTGTGACGTATTCCTATTATGCCACTCACTCCATCGAAGCCGGAAGCAGCAGTATCGGAACCACAGAGGGCGAGGAGCTCACAGTGGAGGAATCCCTTTACGCCCTGCTTCTGGAATCCGCCAACGAATGCGGCAACGGCCTGGCTGAGCATGTGTCAGGCTCTATCGATGCCTTCGTAGAGCTCATGAACCAGAAGGCGGCGGATCTTGGCTGCACCAACACCCATTTTACCAATCCCCACGGCCTTCATGACGACAATCATTATACCTCTGCCCATGATATGGCGCTTATCATGCGGGCAGCCCTGCAGAATGAGGATTTTGTCCGCATTTCCAGCACAGACCGCTATCAGATGCGGGCCACCAACAAGGATGATGAGATCACCTATATGACCAATCATCACAAAATGATCGCGTCCTATCGGGGCGATGACCGCTTCCTGGATGATACCGTCATCGCCGGAAAGACAGGCGGAACCTCTGCGGCGAAAAACACTCTGGTCACTGCCGCGGAGCGCAATGGCATGACCTTAATCGCTGTTACCATGCGAACTGCATCCACTTCAGACAGCGGCGTTCCCCTGTACACGGACACTGCTATGCTGCTGGACTACGCTTCCGAGAATTTCAGCAAGGTCAATGTGGCAGACAACGAGACGCATTTCTCCCTGACCAAGTCCAATAACTTTTTCGCGGGAAGCGCCATCTTCGGACAGACGATGCCCCTCATATCCATCAATCCGGACGACGGCATCATCCTTCC
>CALWBB010000017.1 GCA_944375885.1 uncultured Merdimonas sp. | reverse complement strand
ACTTCAGCTGCGTGAGAAGCAGAAAGCGAAATTCATCTACGGCGTTCTGGAGAAGCCTTTCCGCAACTACTATGAGAAGGCCGACAGAATGAAGGGCCAGACTGGTGAGAACCTGATGATCATGCTGGAGAGCAGACTGGACAACGTAGTGTTCCGCCTGGGCTTCGCGAGAACCAGAAGAGAGGCAAGACAGATCGTAGATCACAAGCACATTCTGGTGAATGGAAAGCAGATCAATATCCCGTCCTACCTGGTGAAAGCCGGAGACGTGATCGAGGTCAAGGAGAAATGCAGAGGATCTCAGAGATATAAGGATATCGCAGAGGCGACCGGCGGCAGACTGGTTCCGGAGTGGCTGGAATCTGATCTGGAAGCGCTGAAGGGAACCGTTAAGGAGCTTCCTTCCAGAGACGCTATTGATGTACCGGTTAATGAGATGCTTATCGTCGAGCTGTATTCTAAGTAAGCCGAAGTAAAATCAGCAGCGTAACACCCAAGCCAAATGTGAAGGAGGGGCCTTTTAGTGTTCGATTTTAACAAACCGAAAATTGAGATTGCAGAGATTTCAAATGATAAGAAATACGGTAGATTTGTAGTTGAGCCGCTCGAGAGAGGCTATGGTACGACACTGGGCAATTCACTGAGAAGAATTATGCTTTCTTCGTTACCGGGTGCGGCAGTCAGCCAGGTGAAGATCGAGGGTGTTCTGCATGAATTCAGTTCGATTCCGGGAGTCAAGGAAGACGTAACTGAGATCATTATGAATATCAAGAATCTGGCTATTCGGAATACAAGCGAGAGCAATGAGGCGAAGATCGCCTACATTGAGTTTGACGGAGAAGGCGTAGTCACAGCAGCTGACATCCAGGCGGATCCGGACATTGAGATCCTGAATCCGGAGCTTGTCATCGCCCACCTGAACGGAGGCGCGGACAGCAAGCTGTATATGGAGCTGACGATTACAAAGGGCAGAGGCTATGTGAGCGCCGAGAAGAATAAGAACCCGGATCTTCCCATCGGAGTGATCGCTGTGGATTCCATCTATACACCCGTCGAGCGCGTGAATATGACCGTACAGGATACCCGTGTGGGTCAGGTTACTGATTTTGACAAGCTGACGCTGGATGTGTATACGAACGGAACTCTGGTTCCGGACGAGGCTGTCAGCCTGGCGGCGAAGGTCTTAAGCGAGCATCTGAGCCTGTTTATCGATCTGTCCGAGAATGCCAAGACTGCAGAGGTCATGGTAGAGAAAGAGGACAACGAGAAAGAAAAGGTGCTTGAAATGAGCATTGACGAGCTGGAGCTTTCCGTGCGCTCGTTCAACTGCCTCAAGAGAGCAGGAATCAATACCGTAGAGGAGCTTTGCAACCGCACGCCCGAGGATATGATGAAGGTCCGCAACCTGGGCCGCAAATCCCTGGAGGAAGTGCTGGCGAAGCTCAAAGAGCTCGGTCTGGAGCTGAACCCGAGCGAAGAGTCATAACAATTATGGAGGCCCCGGAGCGCGTCAGCGTGCCGGAGCAGCCCTTCTCCAGTAAGACCGAAGATGCGTGGGGAAGCGGTTCCACAGATGGAGGAAAAGAAAGATGGCAAAGTATAGAAAACTGAGCAGAACTTCCAGCCAGAGAAAGGCCCTGCTGAGAAACCAGGTGACCGCTCTTCTGGAGCATGGAAAGATTGTAACTACCGAGGCGAAGGCAAAGGAAGTACGCAAGATTGCGGAGGGCCTGATTGCCCTTGCGGTAAAGGAGAAGGATAACTTCGACACTGTTACCGTGACAGCCAAGGTACCGCGCAAGGATAAAGACGGAAAGCGCGTAAAGGAAGTCGTAGACGGCAAGAAAGTGACCGTATATGACGAGGTAGAGAAGACGATCAAGAAGGATCAGCCTTCCAGACTTCATGCAAGACGCCAGATGCTGAAGGTTCTGTACCCGGTTACCGAGGTTCCGACCGCGGCAGCTGGAAAGAAGCGCGGCACCAAAAAGGTAGATATGCCTGCGAAGCTGTTCGACGAAATCGCGCCGAAGTACGCGAACCGCAACGGCGGCTATACCAGAATCGTAAAGATCGGCCAGCGTAAGGGCGACGCAGCTATGGAAGTGCTGCTGGAGCTGGTATAAGTCCTGTAACAGAATTGAATTTCCTGCCGGCAATGAGCCCGGCGCGGTGAGATACCCCCAGAGTGAAGGAGCAATCCGGAGCTTTGGGGGTATTTTTACGGACTTCTTGCCCTGAAAGGCAGGCTGTGCTAAAATAAGGCATAATGAGCCACGGAGGAGGCAGCGGCATGCAGATCCAGAAAATTTTAGAAGAGGTCGAGAAAATCGGCAGACAGTATCAGGTCAGAGAAGTGATCCTGTTCGGCTCCCGTGCGAAAGGCACAGAGACGGAGCGGAGCGATATTGACATCGCGGTATCCGGGGCGGAGGACTTTGATGGACTGGAAGAAGCGATAGACGAGATTCCGACCCTGCTGTCCTTTGATGTGGTGAATATGGATACCTGCCAAAACGAGCTGCTGCTTAAGGAGATCAGAGAATATGGACGAAAAATTTTATAGAAGATTTGAGAGCTTTCGCAGATCTCTGGCGGCGCTGGAAGAAGTCCGGGAGCGGGATCTGACGGATTCCTTTATCTTAAGCGGCGCGGGGGCAAAGTTCAACATTACCTTTGACTTGGCGTGGAAGGTGATGAAGGATATTATCATCCAGTATTTCGCGGTGGTGGATTTTCCAAAGGGATCGCCCAGAGAGGTTCTGCGAAAAGCATATGAGTTTCAGCTGATTTCGGATGAAGCGTGGCTGGATATGCTTCGTGACCGGAACGATCTGACACATGATTATGACGGAGAGATTGTAAAGTCGGTCTGCGGGCGGCTGACAGGCAGCTATCTGGATTTATTTGAGGTTTTTAAGGATATTGTAGAGAGAGACTATCAGGAGAAAACAGGAAACGAGGAGGATATACAGCGATGATTTCACAGGAGTGTTATGAATTGGGAAGCAAGAGCTCCATTATCCGGGAGATCTTTTCCTTTGGCTTAAAGAGAAAGGCCGAGGTGGGAGAAGACAGGGTCTATGATTTCAGCCTGGGCAACCCCAGCATCCCGGCTCCGCCTTCGGTAAAGCAGGCGGTTCTGGAGCTTCTGGAGGAGCCTGCGGAGAATCTCCACGCTTATTCCCCTGCGCCGGGCGATCCGGGGGTGCGCAGGGTGATCGCGGATTCCCTGAACCGGCGGTTCGGCGAGAGCTTCACGGCGGAGAACATTTTCATGACCTGCGGCGCAGCCGCGTCTTTGAGCATCTGCATGAAGGCGCTGCTGAACCCGGGAGACGAGGCGCTGACCTTCGCGCCCTTCTTTACGGAGTACCGCTGCTGGGTGGAGGCGACAGGGGCGTCTCTTCAGGTAGTGCCGCCGCGGCTTCCGGATTTTCAGATTGACACGGCTGTCTTTGAAAGCATGCTCACGCCGAAGACGAAGCTGGTCATCGTGAATACGCCGAACAATCCCTCGGGCATCGTGTACTCGGAGGAGACGGTAAAGGCTTTGAGCGATATCCTGCGGAGAAAATCAGAGGAATACGGCTCTCCGATCTATCTCATTACGGACGAGCCCTACCGGGAGATCGTGTACGATGATATCCAGGTGCCGTACCTGACGAAATATTATGAAAACACGCTAGTCTGCTATTCCTACAGCAAATCCCTGTCCCTGCCGGGCGAGCGGATCGGCTATATCGTGATCCCGGACCGCATCGCGGATCATGAGCATGTGGCTCCGGCCATCGCAGGCGCGGCCCGGGTGCTGGGCTATGTGTGCGCGCCGATTCTGTTCCAGAAGGTGATCGGAAAATGCGTGGAGGATACGGGAGATCTGTCGGCCTACCGCCGCAACCGGGATCTGTTGATGGGAGGCCTGGAGGAGCTGGGCTATGAATGCGTGCCGCCCCAGGGAGCCTTCTATCTGTTCGTGAAATCCCTGGAGCCGGACGCCTACGCTTTCTGCGAGCATGCGAAAAAATATGATCTTCTGCTGGTGCCAAGCGATGATTTCGGCTGCCCGGGCTATGTACGCATCGCCTACTGCGTGGCTGAAAAGACCATCGTAAATTCGATGCCGGCCTTTAAAAAACTGATGGAGGACTACAGAACGAATGCTGTTTAATTCCCTGCAGTTTGCTGTCTTTTTCCCTGCGGCAGCGCTTATTTACTTCATCCTTCCGGGAAAACTGCGCTGCGCCTGGCTGCTGGCCGCAAGCTACGTCTTTTATATGAGCGCGAACCCCAAGTACGCGGTGCTGCTGCTCTTTTCCACCGGAGTCACCTACGCGGGCGGGCTTTTGCTGGGCAGTGCCCCGCAAAAGCGAAAAAAAGCCGTGCTGGCGCTGTGCTTCGCGGCAAGCCTGGCGGTGCTGGCCCTCTTTAAATATTTTGGCTTCCTGCTTGGCAATCTGAACACAGTGCTTGGCCTGCTGGGAGCCGGGCCGGTATCCAGCCCCTTTTCCTTTGCGCTTCCGGTGGGCATCTCCTTTTATACCTTCCAGGCCCTGGGCTATCTGGTGGACGTGTACCGGGGAGATACGAAGGCCGAGAGGAATTTCCTGCGCTACGCCCTGTTCGTCTCCTTCTTCCCGGTGATTCTGTCGGGGCCGATCGAGCGTTCCACAAACCTGCTGCGGCAGATCCGGGAGCTTCCAAAGAAGAAGCTCTGGAATTTTGAGCGGGTGACAGGAGGGCTGACCCTGATGCTGTTCGGCCTTTTCCAGAAGATGGTAATCGCGGACCGGATCGCAATCCTGGCGAACCAGGTCTTTGACAATTACCGGATGCACGAGATGTTCGGCCTGGCGGTGGGGGCGATCGCCTATACGATCCAGATCTACTGCGATTTTGCCAGCTATTCCATGATGGCTCTGGGCGCGGCGAAGGTGCTGGATTTCGGCATCATGGAGAACTTTAATACGCCGTATTTTGCCCGCTCCATGCGGGAATTCTGGCGTAGATGGCATATATCTTTGAGCAGCTGGTTCCGGGATTACCTCTATATCCCTCTGGGCGGCAGCCGCTGCGGAAAGCTGCGCAGGTATTTCAACCTGATGGTCACCTTCCTGGTGAGCGGCCTCTGGCACGGAGCCAGCTGGAGCTTCGCAGCCTGGGGCGGCATTCACGGCCTGTATCAGATCATCGGCTATGAGCTGAAGGGCGTGAAGGAGAGGATCAACGAGAAGCTGCATACGAAGACCGAGGCCTTCAGCTATCGGCTGGGGCAGGTGCTTGTGACCTTTGGGCTTACAGCCTTTGCCTGGATCTTTTTCCGCGCCCCCAGCATCGGGGACGCCCTGGGCTATATCCGCCGGATGGTGACGAAGCCGGATCTGTGGTCCTTCTTTAACGGAGAGCTTTACAATCTGGGGCTCGATCGGCCGGAGATGAATGTGCTTCTCATAAGCCTGGCGGTGCTTTTCCTCACAGATCTGGTGCGGTATCGGAAGGGACAGCTGCCGGACGCGTTCCTTGCGGGTCAGAATCTCTGGTTCCGCTGGGCGGTGCTTCTGGGGCTTATCGGCGCGGTGGCCGTATTCGGGGTCTACGGGCCCGGCTACGAGGCTTCACAGTTTATCTATTTTCAGTTTTAGGAGTGTGCGATGAAAAAAAAGATAATCGGCACAGTAATTTTTCTGGCGCTGGCGGCAGGGCTTCTGTGGAAGCTGAACGGAGTGTTCAGCCTCAAGCAGGAGGACGGCATCGTTCCCATGGAGCTTTTCTATGAGCAGGAGCCGGGAAGCATCGACGTGATGTTCTATGGCAGCAGCCATACCTATTCCGACATCAATCCGGCGGTCCTCTGGGAGGAGCAGGGAATCCCGTCCTACGATCTGGCGGGCAGCCTGCAGCCCTTATGGAACACCTATTATTATATGAAGGAGAGCCTGAAATACCAGCGCCCGCAGGTGATGGTGGTGGAGCTGGTGCGGGCCATCGAAAGCCGCGAGCACATTGAGGAAGCGCGGACGATCACAAATACCTTTGGCATGAAGCTCTCGAAGGAGAAGGTTGAGAATGTGCAGGTGAGCACGGCGGGGGAGAACGTCGTGGATTACCTGCTGGGCTATCCGGTCTACCATACCCGCTACACAGAGCTTTCCCGGGCGGATTTTGAAGCCTATCAGGGCGATCCGAACGGCAGCGCCTGGAAGGGATATTACCCCTTGTTTGTGACGAAGGCCTTCGACAGCATGCCGGATATGGGCGGCGTGGCCGGGAGCGGGGAGCTTTCTGAAAAATCAGAGGAGTATCTGAGGAAAATCATCGCCCTGGCAGAGGAGGAAGGGATTCCGCTCGTGCTGATGGTGTCGCCCTATCCGGGAATTATCGAGAGCGAGCAGAGGATTTTCAACCGCTGCGGCGAGATAGCGGCAGAGGAAGGCATTCCTTTCCTGGATTTTAACCAGATGTATGAGGAGCTGGATCTTAATCCGGCTTCTGATTTCGCGGAAGAATCCCACCTGAACTACCGGGGAGCGCAGAAGCTCAGCTCCTGGCTGGGAGAGTGGCTGAAAAGTGAATATCACCTTGCGGATCGGCGCGGCGGGGAGCTTTACAGGAGCTGGGATCAGAATGCGGCGGACTGGAGCCAGCAGTATGAAAATCAGCTTGTCTATGAGGAGGAGGGCTGGTATGATCTGCTGAACCTTCTCCCGGAAAGTGGCGACGGGCACTATACGTACGTCATTTCCCTGAACGGGAATTATGATAATGGAGAGCAGCCCTTGAAGGAGACGCTCGTCTCGACTGGCGTGCCGCAGGAAATCGCGGAGCAGGGCGGTGTCTTTATCGGCGGAGCGGACGGGGAAGCCGCGCTTCCGGCGGGCCAGGACGGCTTCTGCCACCTGGAATTTGAGCATTCCGATCTGGAGATCACGGTAAGCCCTTCCGGGATGGAATTCATCTATGAGAGCGAAAGCCAGATCCGCGCGGCAAACGGGATCAACATCCTGGTCTATGACCATTTCACGCAGAGCCTGGTGACGGCGCTGGGCTTTAACGCGGACAATGGGTATGCCTGCGTCAGATAAGTCTGTCCTTGTCAATAAAAGAAAGACTTCATAATATACGATTTTACAGAATATTAAGAAAACCACAATCTTGTGTTAAAATACATCCATTACAATAACTAAGGTGCAGTCAGGTTATGCGATATGAAAATATGGAGCCTGCTATATTCCTGGAGCGGCCCAACCGCTTCGTGGCCTATGTGGAGCAGGCGGGCAGGCGCGAAATCTGCCATGTGAAAAACACCGGGCGCTGCCGGGAGCTTCTGGTTCCGGGGGCAGAGCTGTCCGTCCAGCGCTCAGACAACCCGGCCCGCAAAACGGCCCTCGATCTGATTTCCGTAAAAAAGGGAGAGCAGTGGGTGAATATGGATTCCCAGGCTCCGAACCGGGTCACAGCAGAATGGCTGAAGGCCGGAGGGCTGGGAACGAAGGAGCTTCTGCTTCGCCCGGAGTATAAGTACGGGAAGTCCCGCTTCGACTTTTACCTGGAGGCGGATGGCAGAAGGGCCTTTATGGAGGTCAAGGGCGTGACGCTGGAGGAAGACGGAATCGCCCGCTTCCCGGACGCGCCCACAGAGCGCGGCGTGAAGCATATCCGGGAGTTGATAAGCTGCCTGGAGGACGGCTGTGACGCGTACATTTTCTTTGTGATCCAGATGAAGGGCGTCCGTGCTCTGGAGCCCAACGACAGGACCCATCCGGCCTTCGGAGAGGCTCTGCGGGAGGCGGCGCGTAGGGGCGTTCAGGTGCTGGCTTACGACTGCGTGGTCAGGCCGGATGAGTTGAGGGTTGATCAGAGAATTGAGGTTGGGTTATAGATGACGAGACTTAAAAATATTGCAGCGCCCCTTCTGGCCTGGTACGATCAGCATGCCCGGATCCTTCCCTGGCGGGAGGAACCCTCGCCATACCGGGTCTGGGTGTCGGAAATCATGCTCCAGCAGACCCGGGTGGAAGCCGTGAAGCCCTACTTTGAGCGGTTTATCGGGGAGCTGCCTGGGATCCGGGAGCTGGCGGAGGCGCCGGAAGACCGGCTTCTAAAGCTCTGGGAGGGCCTGGGTTATTATAACCGGGTCCGCAATATGCAGAAAGCAGCCCGGATTCTCGTAGAGGAATATGGCGGGGAAATGCCCCGGGATTTTGATGCGGTTCTGGCGCTTCCAGGGATCGGCAGCTATACGGCGGGAGCCATCACCTCCATCGCCTTCGGCCTCAGGAGGCCGGCTGTGGACGGGAATGTCTTACGCGTCCTCTCCAGGCTGGAGAAGAGCTATGAGGATGTCCTGAAGCAGTCCGTCCGCCGCCGGTTTGAGCAGGAACTGACAGAGGTGATCCCGGAGGAGAGGGCCGGGGACTTCAATCAGTCGCTTATTGAACTGGGAGCTATCGTCTGCGTGCCAAACGGCACGCCAAAATGCGGGGAATGCCCGCTTTTGAGGCTCTGCCAGGCCCATGAGGCAGGCGTGGAACTGGAGCTTCCGAAAAAGACGCCTCCCGCAAAGCGCAAATGGGAAGACAGGACGGTGCTGGTCCTCGTTTCCGATAACAAAGCTGCCATTCACAAAAGGCCGGGGAAAGGGCTTCTGGCAGGCCTCTATGAGCTGCCGAACCTGCCGGGGCATTTAAACCGGGAGGAGGTTCTCGCATTTGTGAAGGAGCAGGGGCTTTCCCCAATCCGGATCCGTGAGCTTCCGGCGGCGAAGCATGTCTTCAGCCATATCGAATGGCATATGGCCGGGTACGCGGTGAAGGTAGAGGAACCCCTGGCTCAAGGAGGGGAGCGGGACAGTATTTTCTTTGTGGAAAAAGAGGAGATGGAAAACGTATATCCAATTCCAGCCGCTTTCGGAGCATATACGCAGTATTTTCGGGAAAGGTATTAAAAAGGATAAATACAAAAAGACTGTCACGCAAGTGCCAGAAAATGAACATTATGAGGAGGAAAGCCATGAAACTGTTATCTGTTACAATCCCATGCTACAATTCCGAGGCTTATATGAGAAACTGCATCCATTCGCTGCTGACAGGTGGAGAGGAAGTCGAGATTATTATTGTGGACGACGGATCCAAAGACGGAACCGGGGCGATTGCGGATGAATACGCGCAGAAATATCCCACCATTGTGAAAGCAATTCATCAGGAAAACGGGGGGCATGGAGCCGCAGTGAACACCGGAATCCGCAATGCTACCGGACTCTACTTTAAAGTGGTGGACAGTGACGACTGGGTATCTATCTCTGCGTACAAAGAAATCCTAAAAACACTGAACCAGCTGGCAGGAGGCCGTCCTTCCGTGGATATGCTGATCAGCAATTTTGTGTACGAAAAAGAAGGAGCTAAGCACAAGAAGGTCATGAGTTACCGCTCGGCTTTCCCCCAGGACAGGGTTTTTACCTGGGACGATGTGAAATTTCTCCACAAGGGGCAGTATATCCTGATGCATTCCGTGATTTACCGCACGAAGCTTCTGCGGGAATGCGGGCTGCAGCTGCCGGAGCACACCTTCTATGTAGATAATATCTTTGTGTATCATCCGCTGCCTTACGTGAAGTACGTGTATTACCTGGATGTGAATTTTTACCGCTATTACATTGGACGCCAGGATCAGTCTGTAAATGAAAAGGTAATGATTGGCCGTATTGATCAGCAGCTGAAGGTAAATAAGCTTATGATTGATGATTACAGGCTGACGGATCCCCGCCAGATCCCAAATAAAAAGCTGCGCCATTACATGAAGAACTATCTGGAGATCATTATGGTAGTTTCCTCCATCATCGCCATCCGCTCTGGAACGGAGGAGAACCTGCAGAAAAAATACGAACTCTGGAAATATTTAAAGAAAAAAGACAGGAAGCTGTATTATGAGCTGAAATGGGGAATCCTCGGGCGAACCATGAACCTGCCGGGCAGGAGCGGGAGAAAAATTTCCGAAGTGGCCTACAAGATAGCGAACCGATTTGTCGGGTTTAATTAACATAGAATAGAAAATCTCTGGCTTTCCATAAAAGCAGCTGCTATGGAAAGCCAGAGATTTTTGCGTTATAGGTGTGTAAAAGCGTTGGGGGCAGGCGCTTACGCCTCCTCCGGTTTTCTTTTCCTTCCCCAGCCGTTTCTGACAGCGGAGTAATCAGTCCGGTACACCAACTGATCCATCACAACCCCCAGGAGGATCCCGGCGATCACATCCAGCACAGAGTGCTGCTTCAGGAATACCGTAGCCAGGATGATGGAAGTCATGAGGATAAAGGAAGCGCTGCGGATCAGGCGGTTCTTCCCAAGCACGGCGTCGTTGGCCACGGCCCGATGCGCTGCTATGGAATTAAATACGTGCAGGCTCGGGAAGATATTGGTGGCCGTGTCTGCCTGGTACAGGAGCTGGACCGCAAAAGTGAAGATATTGTTCCGCGGGAAAGTATTTGGCCGCAGCAGGTGCCCGTTCGGATATACGGTAGAGATGATCAAAAACAGAGTCATACCAGCGCAAAGAAAAATGCAGTACTGGTAGAAATCCCGCCGGTTTCTGAAAAACAGGTATACAAATACTGCGGCTACATACGCGAACCACAAAAGATAGGGGACGATAAAATACTCCACGAAGGGAATCATATCGTCCAGCCTGACATGTATGACATGATAGGGCAGATTCGCCCTGCTTTCCAGCCACATGAACCAGGGCATGTAAAAGAACCCATAGAGCAGAACGAGAGCGTGCCTGTATTTCTGGAATAATTTTTGCATATGTCCGGCCTCTCTTTGCATATTTGCCAGCGCGGCCCTGCCCGGAAAGAACGGGGAGGGCTGCAGGATTTTTCACTATACGAAACGGAGTATAGCACAATCATTCTTCATGTTCAATGAAGTTTCTGTTATCTTAAGAAAATTTTCAGAAAGAATATCTGAGGCAGTCATTCCTGCCTGGCAGCTCTTTTCCCAGGCCCTGCGATGATAGACAGGACGCCGGGGGCGCAGTCAAGACGCACTTTCCCTTTCAGAAAATAAGGTTCTCCGTCTATGTGCAGGGGAAGCCTCCTGGGGCTTGTAAGCTCCACGCTTCGGGCGCGAAGCAGATGCACGCCGGGCAGGATCCCGTGGATTCCCACAAGAGACAGCAAAAACAGAGGGATGATGAGAAGCCTGGAGCCTTCCACGATGCAGACGTCGAGCTGGCCGTCGTCGGGAAGGGCCCGGGGGCAGAAACGCACGCCTCCCCCCTCGAAGCGGCAGTTCATGACGGCCGCGAAGACCGCCCGGCGCAGGCGCAGCGTCTGCCGTCCATCCAGCGTGACGGCAAGGGGCGCTGGCCGGGACAGAAGCAGCTGGCGGATTCCCGTGGCGATGTAGGTCAGCTTGCCCAGCCGCAGCCGGTTCAAAAGCTTCTTGACAGAAGAATAAAAGGCCGCGTGGCAGATGGCCGCGTCGTAGCCGCAGCCGCAGCTGACAGCGAAATACAGCGCCTGCTCCCCAAGCCGCGCCTTGCCCAGATCGATACGCCGGAAATAGGAGGGGTGCAGAAGGTTCTGCACGGCCGCCGCCGTGTCGGAGGGCAGCCCCAGGGAACGGGCGAAATCATTGCTGGATCCGGTGGGGATATAGGCAAAGGTCACTTTTGAAAAGTCCTGGATGCCGCTTAAAACCTCGCTGACAGTCCCGTCGCCGCCGACGGCGGCCAGGGTGATGCGCTCATCCCGGGCAGTGATCTCCCGGGCAAGCCTGGTGGCGTGGCAGCGGCTGGAGGTGAAGAAAACGCGGTATTCCACATCCTCCGTTTCCAGAATTTCTTCCACTTCCTTCCATACGTGTCTTCCATTGCCGGAGCGGGAACCGGGATTGACAATAAAGTAATACATAAGCATCCTCCTAAAAACCGCGCGCTGTCCTGTCCGGGCTGCCATAGGGGTACCGTCGGGATAAAAGCCGCAGATATGATATCTCAGTATATCACAAATTTCGGCGTTTGGCATCCGATAGAAGGAAAGGCTAAAAATTTTCATTCAGTATATACTACAATAAAAAACGGAAAGAAAACGGAGGAAATGATGGAAGGAAACAGTAGGAAGGGAAAAAGGATTACGGATGAGACGCTGCGCCAGTTCCGGGACAGCCTGGCCGCGCAGGAAAAGGCGCCTGCTACCATAGAAAAATATGGGCGCGAGCTGGAAAGGCTGCGTCAGTTCCTGGATGGGGGCGGACTTACGAAGGAGCAGCTTCTGGAATACAGGAATTTCCTGGAGAAAAGCTGCAGCGCCCGGACAGTCAATAACAAGCTGGCAGCCATAAACGCCTATTTAAAATGCTGCGGCCTGGCAGAATGCGGTGTGCGCCTTCTGAAGGTGCAGAGAAAAGCCTTCCTGGAGGAAAGCCGCGAGCTGACGGAAGCGGAGTACCGAAGGCTTCTGATGGCAGCCAGGGAAAAGAAGAACAAAAGGCTGTACTACCTGATGCTTACCGTATGCTCCACTGGGATCCGGATCAGTGAGCTTCAGTTTATCACTGTGGAGGCGGTGCAGGCAGGAAGGGCGGAGATCTGCATGAAAGGAAAGAACCGGACGGTGGTGCTTCCGGAGGAGCTGAGAAAAAAGCTGAGGGAATATGCGAAGATGGAGCGCGTCCAGTCGGGCGTGCTGTTCCGAACAAAAAGCGGGCGGCCGCTTGACCGGAGCAATATCTGGAGCGATATGAAAAAGCTGAGCGAAGCGGCAGGCGTGGATCCAAGAAAGGTATTCCCCCACAGCCTCCGGCACCTGTTCGCGCGAAGCTATTATGCGATAGAGAAGGATTTGGCTCATTTGGCGGACATTCTTGGCCATTCTTCGATTGAGACGACGAGGATCTACGTAGCGGAGAGCATTCGGGCCTACGAAAGAATTATACAGAAAATGAGACTGATTATATAAAAATGACAGAATAATGATTCTGTGGTAAATATCTTTTTATTATGGATAAACTCCGCTCATTTACATAATAGTATAACGTCAGCAATTGTGAAATGCAACATGTTTTCCTTACTTTCCCATAGCATTCCCGCAGATGATAGGCATAGTGAATAGATCTGCGGCAGGGTGGCGCGGCAGACATTTCTGGCGTGTTGTTCTTGCTGTGATTTAATGTCTGTTTTCTGCGTTTTTTTATGTCTTTTGAAACCTGGATTTAACATATATAGTAATTAATTGTTAAATCTGGTCCCGAATTCAGGTTTAAATCCGGAAGACACGTTTGCGGATAACCACAGAATCATTATTTTGTGGTGACAAGATAAAGGACTCTGCAGCTCTCTACAGAGATACATTTTGGGACAAAGCGGGGAAGGGGGATTGAAATGAGCGGTTTCTGCCTTTTAGATTATTTATCCTGGAAGCTGGGGCTTCTCTATCTGTCAGATCTGCGGACGCTGCCGGAGGACGGAAGAAGCCGCCTGAGGCATATTCTTAAAGAGAGGATAGAGCTGAAAGATTTTCCGGAGGCGGAGTGGCTGGATGCCTGTGAGTATATTACGGGCAGGAGGGCAGAGAGCGCTGCCGAGGCGCGCGTCTGCCTTTTGGGCCAATTCGTCCGGGGAAGGAGGATTTGAAGATGAGATATGTAAACCATAAGATCAGATGGAAAGGCGGTATTCTGGCGCTTCTTATCAGTGCGATGCTGCTTTATACGCTGGCGACGGTATATGCGGAAGAAGAGACGGGGCCGCAGGCGGATGTGTCCGTAGAATGGCGGCCGGAAGTATCTGAGGCAGAGACGGGAGAGAAGGTGGCAATCAGGCTTTCCTCTTACATAGACACGGAGAGGGCGGAGTCTGCGGACATTAAGATTGCGCTTACAGAAGAAGAGGCCTCCATGCTGGATAATTTACCGGAAGGGCTGGCCCTGGAGCATGAGGAGAGTGGAGGCCTGTATCTTGCTTTTAGGCTGACGAAGGAGCAGCCTTCTCTGGATGTGGAGCTTACCGCGTCTGCGCCTGCAAAAGTGACTGCGTCTGCTTCTATAGAAGTGACAGAAGAAGATATTCAGATAGAGGCAGAAGGGAAAACGGTGGATACGCCCGAGGCAGCGGAAGAACCGGACACGCCGCAGGCGCCGGAAGAGACGCCGGAGACACCAGATACTCCGGAAGAGCCGGAAGCCACAGGGCAGCCAGAGACACCGGAAGAGACACCGGAAGAGACGCCGGAGACACCGGATACACCGGAAGAAACACCTGGAGAGACGCCGGAGGAGACAAAGGACGCCCAGGAAGAGACGGCTCCCCCTTCTTCCGGGGAGGGAACGCCCAAGGCCGGCGCAGAGGAGAAGGAGCTCTCCCTGGTGCAGGCCCCTGCCTCCGGGAGCGGGGCGGATGTGACGGGCGGCGCGCGGGAAGAGGCTTCGCTTGTCCTGGAAAAGAAAGGGGGAAGTCTGTCCTTTACCGCTGATTTTGGCTGGACGCTTTCGCTTGCGGGAGAGGAAGACGGGGATGGAAACCCTGTCTTTACAGCCGAAGCGCGCTCTGAAAACAGGGAAGAGACGGGAACCGTTTATACGAAAGAGCAGAGCCTTGCGTTTACGCTGGCCCTGCCGGAGGAGTACGCCCTGGGCGGCGGAGAGCCTGTCTTTGACAGCAGCAGCCGGGCGCTTATGGTGAATGGAAATACGCTGATTCAGATTTCCGGCCTGCCGGAGACGGCAGTGATCACAGAGGTAAGAAAGGCAGACGGAAGTACGCTGTCCTTTACGGTAGCTCGTAACACAGAGTGGAACGGGGAATCCGGCCAGGAGCCGGAGGAACTGTCCGATCTGGAGCTGACACTAACCGTGGATAAAGACGTCCTGGACGCTTTAAAGACGGACGCCGAGGAGGCGGAAGCGGGAGCGCAGGCCCCCGAAACGCAGGGAGCAGACGCGCTCCCAGAGATCCGCCTGGGCGCGAAGCTGTGTTCTGTGCCCCTGGCCGGGGAGACGAAGACCCAGGACGCGTCTGAAATTCTGTCCATGGGCGCGGGAGCGCAGGGGACGGACGCCGGGCAGCAGGAGGAGAACGGCGGCCTGACAGAGACGCTGGCGCTGGGGCCCTCTATCGTAGCGGAAGAGTCAGAAGGGGGCTTCCGGCAGGAAATCTTCTGGGCGGATAACAGAAACGAAGGGGGAAAACGTCCAGAAGAGGGTGCGTACCCAGAGCCCATCCTGCATTTTACTGTGACAGAAGTGGATGAGCATGGACAGCCTGTAGAGGGAGCTTCCGGGAAGCAGATGGAGCTGACCAAAGACAATATGGGCGAATTGGGGCTTACCGTCATGCCGGAGCCGACGATCGCGGAGAATGCCGTGGGAAATTATACGCTGACTTACAGCAATCTTCCCACCCTGGTGTCCCAGACGGACATCTATGGCGATACGACATGGTACAAGATCGAGTGGGACAGAATGACGCCCAGCACGGCAGACGGGTATGCCCTGATGGAAGTCACAGAGGAAATGATTGATGAGGGCGAGGTACAGTCCGTGAAGACGCCCGGATGGTATTATGTGCTGGAGACGGATTTCACCTTTGAGCTGCAGTTCCGCTGGGGAGATCAGGGAGCTGCGAATGAGGCGATAAAGGACGTCCTGGGGCATCTCGAGCTTCAGGTTCAGGCAGGCACAGTTTCGGGGGAGTATCCTCTGAATCAGATCCCGGGAACCATTTTGAAGGAATATTGGGATGAAGACCTTGACAGCGTGAAAATAACCATTTCCGGGCTCTGGAAATATAACCTGGATGGCAGCCAGGTGGGCTGCAGTGTGATAAATCCGAATGAAAGCAGCCAGATTCCAGGGGAGGACATCCCGTCCGCCGGGCTGGACGCGGGGGATTCCTTCGCCCTCACCTACGATAATGAGAGGGTGCCGAATTACGGCTCTGTGACAGATCGGCTCCATAACGGCGGAACCCTCTATCTGACTTTGACCGGTGAGAAGGACTATAATTCAAAAAAGGTATGGCTGGATGAAGGCGGTGGTACGTCGAAGCGTCCTGCCGGAGAACTTCAGCTCTGGCGGTACCGCGTGGGACAGAGCTATACGACGGCGGCAGCCGTAAGAGATCCAAAGACAAATGAGATCCTTACGGTGAAACTTGACTCAGAGGGCGGCAACATCAGTTTTGAGAATCTTCCGAAATATGATTCGGAAGGCTATGAGTATATCTATGTGGTACGGGAATACATGGAGAGTACCACGGAAGACGGCGGATCGGCGGACGCCTATGAGCAGGTGTTTGGGACGGTCAAGGAAGACGGGACGGTGGACGACACAGTCCTGATTCCAGACGGCAATGGAGATCTGGTTGATGGAGGAACTCGGGAGAGCGGAAATACCTTCCTGTACAATGGAGGAACCCTGTCCAACCGGATCACGGATACGGTACAGACCGAAGCGTCCAAGACCTGGAAGGCAGCGGCGTTTCAGGCTGATTTTGACGATGTGACGGTCGTGCTGACGCTCCAGTCCAGGGTGAAGGGCTCCCAGGAAGAATGGCAGGAAGCAAAGAATGCAGACGGCTCTTTGGTGACAGAGACGCTGGATGAATTCACAGCAGAGAACCTGACGGCCTCTGTCAGCCGTTCTATGCCCAGATATAACGCGTTTGGAAAGGAACTGGAATACCGCTGGGTCGAGACGGCTGTGTATAAGGGCGAGAAGCTGGATGATAACCTGTTTACGCCGGACGAAGATGGGAACGGAGGAAGCTTTACCCTGATTCAGGAGGGAGAAGAGATAGAGTATGTCTCCGACTCCCGGATAGATACGGATGGCGAGGGCACGGCAGAGAAGCCGTATGATACGGAAGTCGTCAATTCTATCGCCAATACTCTGAATTACTATGCAGAAAAGATCTGGCTGGATGATACTGGTAAAGAGTATATTCCGCAAGCCGGAGAGCGTGAAGCAGAGTTCAATATCTACCGGGTCTTAAGCGGGGGAAGCCTCAGCGGTGATGACGACCCGGTGGCTAAGTTTACGATGGACGGGGCGGCGGATGAAAAACCGACGGAAATTACTACGCCGTCCGGGGAAGAGATTACCGTCCAGGAGACGGAACCCTGGAAAGCGGTGGTGACGCCTCTGCAGATGTACGATTCGGAGGGGCGCGAATACGAATATATTCTTCTGGAGACAGAAAAGGACTATGTGCCCACTTATAAGACGGAGCGGGATGAAGACGGAAACTACAAGACTACCATTACAAACGGGCCGGGAAGCGGCCACCGGATCACGGTGCGGAAGGAATGGATCGACGACAGCGATCTGCTGCACCGCGAGCCGGTCATAGCCGGCGTGTATGACAGCGAGACGAATGAGCGGATCGCAGGTGTGACGCTGAGCGAGGGCTTCTGGCAGCAGCAGGTGGCGATCGGAGAACGCGAGCCGGATGAAGTCTATATTCTGGAGGAAAAGGTCGGAGATTTTGAAGTGCCTTTAAGCTCTGGGGAGGATCCGGAGGACAGCGGCCCGGAGAAACCAGCTTATAGGAAGGATGATGGGAGCGCGGGGGAATATACGGCCTTTCAGGTTGAGACAGATAACCACAGGTACGAGGTGACCTACCGTGCCCCGGAGGAGATCGCGGGGGAGACCTTCCATACAGTCGTCAACCGCCGCCTGGGCAGCGTAGATGTGACGGTGAAGAAGGAATGGAAGGATGGAGACGGTGAGCTCCGAGATGCGATTGAGGAGGAGCTTGAAACACTTACGGGTGATAACGAGCTTACCCTGGCCATGAAGCTGGATTTTGCGGATGACAGCCGGAGAAATATCGGAAACTTCCAATTTGAGATAGATTATGCGAAGAATACGGTCACGATCAGTCCGGGGAACGAAGTGCCGATTCAGAAGCCAGCGGATGAAAATGATCCTGATCCGTCCAGAGAGGACATGGAAAATTCCACAGCCATCCAGAAGCTTGACTTGGGGCAGCCGGAATCCACTTATTATTTCTGGAACCTTCCGAAGTATGATCTGGAGGGAGGCGTCGTACACTATCAGGTGACGGAGGTATGGCTGGATTCAGACAATGAAGAAGTGAATCTGACAGAGCTGGCGCAGCAGGAACCGGATATCTACGGAGATCTTTATGATCTCTGGAAGGAATATTCGACATCCAGCGAAGAGACTTACGCTACAGAAGCGCTTCATGATGTGGATACGCATACGATTACGGTGACAAACCGCCTGACAGGGACGAAGGAAATCCTGTGGCATAAGCAGTGGAACGACGCTTACAATAACCAGAGCGGCCAGAGGCCGGATATCTACCTGGACATTTATGCGGTCAGCCATGAGAAAAATGGGGATCAAGTCACAGAAAAGCCTGTGCTTTACCGGGAAAATTACAGGTGGACCTATTCTGAGGCTGCGGATCCGGAACCGGGAGAGGCAGGGAATCCCTTGTACGATAAGGATGTGCACTGGCACGCTGTCCTGGAAAATGTCCCGAAGTACGACGCGCTTGGCTATGAGATCCAATATTACGCGGTAGAAAAGATGCTGGTGGATGGAGCTTCCTTCGACTACCAGGAGACGGCTTATCAGTTTGCGAAGGATCCGGAGAATCCGACGAAGCTGACAGAGATAGGCACCGTGAGCGCGCCTGCAGAAGATGCAATAAATGAAGGCTATGTTTTCGATGTGTCTGGAATGGAAGGGGAAGGAACAGATCCCTGCTACGCGCTCTTGGAAGACGGCACCTTTGTCAATACCATAGCGGGAGAAGTGTCCATCCAGGGGCGGAAGCTCTGGGGCAATCTTCCGTCGGAATATCCGTCCGTGGATCTGCCGGAGGTCACCTTCGGCGTATACCAGAAGGTGCAGGGAGCAGCAGAGGAGCCAACGGATCCCGCCGCCACGCTGAAGGTGACAGACTGGGCGGCCATTGACGCAAACGGTTCCTATACCTTCGAGATAAACTACATGGGACAAAACAAAATGATAGTAGATGAGGATCCAGATACGGGCGAGACGACAGTGACCTTTACCGGGCCGAGTGGAGTAGGAGGGACAGAGACAGATCCAAAACTCCCGAAATACAATCCGCAGGGAGAGCTCTACATTTATACGCTGAAAGAACTCAAGATTGACTGGCCGGAGAGGGAGGGAACCGGGGCTTCCCAGTCACCGGATTGGGAAAAGATTTTTGAGTCTGCCGGAATCGGCAACACCTATCAGATACAGAATACTTATCGGGACGGAGATGGCAGGCTTTCCTTCAAGAAATTTATGTATCTTCCGATGAATGACGAGGGAAATCCGGAAGCATATCCCGGGGTTCGGTTCAAGCTGACGCGCACCTATACCAAAAATGATGGGAATAGGTCTGAGGCAGAACTGGTAGAGTATATCGTCTGGAGCTCTTCGGAGGTAATGGAGGCGTATAAGGATCTGGAAGAAGGGGCTCAGAAAGAGGGCGGCCTGGTGGAAAAGACTTTCACTGTGGACGGCCTGGAACTCTATGCGCCCAACGGCTCTCCCTACGTCTACCAGGTTACGGAGATCCGGGAAAACCTCCAGGGCTATGAGACTTGGGTGGCAGACAGGGAGGTTACTGTAGATAACATTGGCGACATTGTTGGCAATGGCGTTCAGGAACCGCAGGTCACTCGCTATGAAGCTGACGGCAGCGAGGCTTCCTCGGGCGGTATCGAAGCTGCAGAGGATGAGACACCTCCGGTTTCCGTGACCTTTATTAACAGACGGGCAGAGGAGCAGGATACGATAAAGCTGACTGGCAGCAAGAACTGGGAGGATTATGGGAATGCCTTTGGCTTCCGGCCAGAAGAAATAGAGCTTATCCTGTCCCGCCGTGCCAATGCCCAGCCAGGTCAGGGGAATGAGATAGATAAAGAACTTGTGCCTAAGGAAGATTATCAAATCAACTGGGGTAAGGACTCGGAGGAAGATACCTGGACATACACAATCACAGGAAAAGAAAACAGCGGCGAGCTGGAGCGCTATGCGCCCAACGGTACGCCATGGATTTATACAGTGAAGGAGGAATATACTGGAGACGAGTATGTCGTTACGCCTGCAAGCGGAGAAGTGACGGTAACGGCTCCATCGAACGGGGATGGGGAGATGCCAGAGTTTACAAACTCCCTGATGACCAGCGCATCCTTTAAGAAGGAGTGGCGCGACGCGGAAGATAAGCCTATCACCGAAGATTACCTTGGCTATAATCTTACCGTGGAATTCAAGCTTCAGATGGCGCAGGTAGAACGAGATGAAAATGGAACCGTTACAAATGTGGGAGAATGGGTAGATGCCTCGGATACTTATTTTAAAAAACTAATAGGAGATGACGCATATTCCAAGATTTTTGGTGCTGATCCAGAGTATAAGTTTTCTGATGAACTTAAAGGGCGAATTAATGCTGACGTATGGAAAACAGGCTACACTTTCAAAAATTTACCGCGTGTGGTCAAAACTACAGGTGATTCGTCAGAGAACATCCATCTAATCTACCGGGTAGTGGAGACAAAGATCGGTTTTGGAGAAAATGAGACACAAGTTACAGTCAACGGCTCGGGTGATAATAAAACCTATACCTACACATTTGAACCAACGACATGGTTCACACCGGGATACGAGAGTGGCGAATCCAATTCCGCAGCGACAGTGACGCACATCAATAAGCTGAAGACCACAGGATTTACCATTACGAAGAACTGGGAAGGAGACGGAGGGAACAGCTACGGCACCCGCCCGTCTACAGACCGGGATGGAGAGGATTGGGAGGTCTGCTTTGTGATCCAGCGCACGACGACGCCGGACGAAGCTGACAGCTGGGAAAACCTGACTACTCCGGAGGGGACTGCCTGGATCGAGCGCTTGACGGGCACGAATGCTCAGGGCAGTGTCACATTGGAAGTAAAAGGCCTTCCGCCTGCAGACGAAGATGGAAAGTCCTATTCTTACCGGGCCATGGAACTGAAGCCCAAAGAAGGAAGCTATGCGGACGGAAAAGTGGAGGATGAGGACATTGTGCCAGACGGAGGAGAGTTCCATACCGCATATACGGCGGATTATGGGGAAGCTGGATCCGGCGCAGGCTCTGGAGCCGATTCTGGCTCGGGGAACACAGCCGTCACAAACACCATGGCGACCACCCGCGTCTACGCGGAAAAACTCTGGAGAGGCGATGAGAAGGCGGATGAGGTCACGCTGGAGCTGCAGTACCTGGGTGAAGACGGGAAGTGGAAGAGCTTTGCCACCCCGGCCTGCGTGGTGCTGAATGGAGAGAAGGACACGGATACGGATACAGGAGAAAACTCCTGGTATGAGTATGACGTCTGGAAAGCCGTATGGCAGAACGTGCCTGTGGCCATGCCGGGAAGCAAACTGGAAAATGACAAGACGCAGTACCGTGTAGTTGAGACTGCTCCTGACGGCTTTATCCAGGTGGATTCTGACACAGAAACTGTGATTGGAGACGACGGAACCCCATATCCAGAATACACCTTTACCAACACAAAGGCAGTCTCCCTTACAGTCACCAAGGACTGGAAGGTGACGGACGAGGCGGTGAAAAAGGCGGTGACAGTGGAGCTCTGGCGTACCATCGGTGAGATTGACGAGGCTGGGAAGACGGAGCAGGTGAAGGACAAAAACGGCGTCGTCATGACAAAGGTGTTAGACGCATCAAACGGCTGGCAAGCAGCCTTTACGGCACTTCCCAAATATAATGAGGCTGGAGAGTCTTATCGCTATTATGCCAAGGAAGTATCCATAGGCGGAGATGCGGGCGCTCTCTCTGGTTTCCGGATCCTGTATAAGCATACGGGGGCCGCGGGAGAGAACAGCTTTACCACGACTGTGACGAACATAGAACTCATTGAGCTGGTGGGAACCAAGATCTGGAAGGATAATGGAAACGCATATCTGACCAGGCCGGAGAGCATCGAGCTGATTCTGGAGCGCAGTACCCGGGAAAATCCCGATCCGGAGAAGGATCAGGACTGGACGGAGGTGGACGCGGATACGCTGAAGGCCGAAGGAGCGAAGCTTACCTGGACGAAGGGGAGCGGCGGCGTCTGGCGTTGGGAGTATACCGATCTCCGTTCCCATACGGATGACGGAGAAGCCTACACCTACCGGGTCAGGGAGAAGGAACCGGAGATACCGGGGGACGCGGCAGCGGGCCTTAACGATTTTTACCAGGGAACACAGGTAGGAAACGTGATCACGAACACCCTGACCGGAATCACGGAAGTGACAGTGACAAAGAAATGGGTGGATTTGAACGCGCAGAGAGGCGGACGACCAGGCAGCGTTACCATCGTCCTGCTGGCAGACGGCAAGGAGTACAAGCGGGTTGAACTTTCAGCGGGAAATATATTCAGCAGGCTTGCGAAGGCGCTGGACGGGCAGGAAGACGACACCTGGTCCTATACCTTTGAAAATCTGCCCAAGTATGATGAAGACGGAAAACGTATCGAATATACGGTAAAGGAGGAGGAGACAGAAGGCTACGAGACTTCCTATGACGGGTATCTCATCACAAATACCAGCGAAAACGGGGCGCTTAGCCTGGAAAAGACAGTGACCGGAAGCGGCGCGGAAAAAGGCAGATATTTTACCTTTACGGTGGTACTAAAAGACGCGGCAGGAAACGCGCTGGCTGGGGAATATGAATACACAGGAAGCGGAAAGGGAACACTTAGAAGCGGAGACGCCCTTCAGCTGAAGCACGGCCAGAAGATTACCATCTGGGGGCTTCCGGCGGGTACGCGGTACGTGATTACCGAGAGCGGCAGCGACGGCTATGAGGTCACGGCCAGCGGCGCTTCCGGGACCGTAGAAGGAGGAAAGGTGTCGGAAGCTGCGTTTGAAAACCACAGGGATAATCCCGATAGCCAAGGCGGCTCGGGCGGAGGCTCTTCTTCCGGAAGCAGCCCGTCCAAGACAGGCAGCGTCCGGACAGGAGACAGCAGCCGGCCGTGGCTCTGGGCCGTCCTGGCTCTTCTGGCAGCGGCCGGCCTGGCTGGGATCGCGGCATATATGACAAAGAGAAAAACAGGAAACATAAAGAAACACTCCGATGAAAAGAAAAACCGGTAATCAGAAAAAGCGCTTCGGCGTGAGGCCCGGCTGACGGAATAAGAATTTGACGGAGCGGCGCAGATCGTGTACAATGGTAAAAACACAACCCGCGCCGCTCATTGTCTGCGGGAATATATGAGTAGAAGATAAAGGAGCTTCAGATGAAGAAAGCGGTAATCATCGGCGCAGGCCCGGCAGGAGTGACGGCGGCGTACGAGTTATTAAAGAAATCAGACGAGTATGAGGTTCTGGTGCTGGAGGAGAGCCAGGAGATCGGCGGCATCTCCCGCACCGTTCGTTATAATGGGAATCGGATGGACATCGGAGGCCACAGGTTTTTCTCTAAGGACGATCGGGTGACGGCCTGGTGGGATCAGATTATGCCCCTGCAGGGACAGCCCTCTTACGACGATAAGAAGCTGGGCCGCAGCGTGCCCCTGAAAGAGGGCGGCCCGGATCCGGAGAAGGAAGACCGGGTTATGCTGACCAGGAACCGGGTGTCCCGTATTTATTACAACAAGAAATTTTTTGATTATCCGGTCAAGATGAATGCCCGGACCATCCGGAACATGGGCTTTGCCACCACCATGGCGGCAGGCTTCAGCTATCTGAAGACCATGTTTGTGAAGAAACCTGTGGATTCCCTGGAGAATTTTTATATCAATTCTTTCGGACGCAAGCTTTATTCCATGTTCTTTGAGGGCTATACGGAGAAGCTCTGGGGACGCCATCCCCGGGAGATCGCTCCCGACTGGGGCGCCCAGCGCACCAAGGGCCTTTCTATTATGGGCATCCTGAAGGACAACCTGCAGAAGCTGTCCCCCAAGAAGCAGGACAAGCACCAGGTGCAGACCTCTCTCATCGAGGAATTTAACTACCCGAAGTATGGTCCTGGGCAGCTCTGGGAGACAGCCGCCGCTGAGGTGGAGGCCATGGGCGGCGAGATCCGCAAGGGCTGCAGGGTTGTGGGCCTTAAGACGGCGGACGGACGGGTACAGAGCCTGACTTATGAGAAGGACGGCCAGACCTATACGGAAGAGGCCGATGTCTTCATCTCATCTATGCCCATCAAGGATCTGGCAGCGGGCATGAACGACGTGCCGCAGGAGATCGCGGCCATCGCCGCGGGCCTTCCCTACCGTGATTTTGTGACGGTGGGACTTTTGGTGGACAGACTGAACCTGAAAAACGAGACGAATCTCAAGACCCTGGGCAATATCGTTCCTGACTGCTGGATCTACGTGCAGGATGTGGGCGTGAAGCTGGGCCGCATCCAGATTTTCAATAACTGGTCGCCCTATCTTGTGAGGGATCCGGATCACACGGTCTGGATTGGCCTTGAGTATTTCTGCGACGAGGGCGATAAGTACTGGAATATGAGCGAGGAAGAGTGGGTGAAATTCGGAATCGCTGAGCTTATCAAGATGGGCGTCATCACCAGCGAGCGCGACGTGCTGGATTCCCACCGGGAGCGGGTGAAGAAGGCCTACCCTGCGTACTTCGACACCTACGACCACATCGACGACCTGATCGCCTACCTGGACACCTTCGAGAACCTCTACTGCGTGGGCCGGAACGGCCAGCACCGCTACAACAACATGGATCACTCCATGGCTACCTCCTTCGAGGCGGTGGGCAATATTTTAAGCGGCAGGAAGGATAAGAAGAATATCTGGAGCGTGAATACGGAGAAAGAGTACCACGAGGAGAAGAGAGAACAAAAATGAAAAAAATGCTGGCTGTGTGCCTGTGTCCGGCTCTATTTCTGCCCTTGCTGCCTGCGGGAAAAGCACGCAGGAGAAGTGACAGGAGCAGTATGACCTGGGCATGAAATATCTGCTGGAAGAAAATTATGAGGAGGCGGTCAGAAGCAGAGACGGCCTCCTCTTTTTTCTGCCAGTACCTTTTGCGGCCCGCGATTAAAAGTACTTTACAATATTGCGTGAATTATGGTAGTATATTCCTTTACCATTCGGTGCGTCTTTTCGGCAGTTCGCTGAAAAGAAATTCCCATTCACTTATCAACCTGGAGTATTCAAAGAAAGGAATTCTGCCTGTGAAACATGATTTTGCGAATTTAGGGCAGGCTGTGGCGTGGGAAAATCCGCCGCAGACGAAAGAGGAAGCTCTGGAGCTTTTAAAGCAGTCTCCGTTGCTTTATTCACGCTACAGAGGGCTGGGAACAGAATGGAAGGAGGCTTTCCTGGACTTCTGCCGGGGAAAAAGGTCTCTGCCGCTCACCTATGATCCGTTTTTCAAATATCTCTTTCATCCGGATATCCATGCGGACTGGTTGTCGCGATTTATCTCCAGCATCCTGGGGATGAAGGTCCGGGTGGTCAGTATCCTGCCGAACGAGGACAGCCTCATGGGAGGAGAGACTTACCTGATCATGGATCTGCTGGCACAGCTGGAGGACGGCTCTCTGGTAAACATCGAGATTCAGAAGCAGGGGTACGCATTTCCGGCAGAACGGATTTCCTGCTATTCTGCCGATCTTCTGCTGCGGCAGTACGCGAGGCTTCGGGGAACCGGGAAACATTTTACCTACCGGGACATTAAAAAAGTCTATGTAATCGTCCTGTTTGAGGAAAGCCCGGCTGTATTCCACAAGTATCCGGGAAAATACATTCATTATGGAAAGACGACCTTTGACACGGGTCTGGAGCTGGAGCTTTTGCAGGAATTCTTCCTGATAGCCCTTGATGTATTCCGGGAAATTCCGTATACTGAAGATACCCTCAATTGACAAGAGCACACACGGTCAGGACAGGGCTGTTTCCGCGTCCTGCTGCGTTGCTTTTCGCTCCGCGTACGTCCAGTACGCGTCGTTCAAGCGCCTTGCAGGACACCGAAACAGCCACTGCCTGACTCTCCGACCTCCAGTAGGCCTAATTCCGGCAGGTTCAAGGAAGCGGAATGAGGCGTACTGGACGTACGCCGATTGACGATGACGCAGAGCCTGCCGGAATTAGGCCGCTGGAGGCGTGTGTGTCCTTGTCAATTGAGGGTAAGAAAAGCGAACAGAAAGCATGGCTGTCCCTGCTTACCACAGAGAACCTGGAAGACGCGGAGCAGTTGATCCGGGAATATCCGTGGCTGGAGGAGATCTATCAGGAGATAGCGGTGCTTCGCCGGAAGCCGGAGGAGGTATTGGGAATGTGGTCGGAAGCGTTGAGGATGCTGGATGAGAACAGCCTGAAATATTATGTGGATGAACTGCGGGAGCAGGTGAAGGTGGCGGAAGAAAAAGCAGAAGAGGAAAGGAAAAAGGCGGAAGAAGAAAGGAAAAAGGCAGAAGAGGAAAAGAAAAAAGCGGAAGAGGAAAGAAAAAAGATAGAAGAAGAGAAAAAGAAGGCGGAAGAAGAAAAGGATGTACTGCTTCAGGAAAGGAACTCCGCGCTTGCCGAAAAGGACGCGGAGATTGAAGCGCTGAAGAAACAGCTTGCAAAGCTGAAAGAAAACAGCTGATATTTTGTCAGAGATACGGAACAGATAAAAGAGGAGCAAAAGAGGGAAAATAGATTCGCCTCTTTGCTCCTCCGCTTATTTATCTGACAGAAATTAAGAAAGCATTACGCGAATTTCTGTACGTAGCTGACGATCAGGATCGCGACGACGATGATCGGCAGGATGTAGGTCACGTAAAATCTTGCCCATTTCGGGAACTTGACGCCCTTTCCTTCATCTGCTTCGGCGATGAAATTCTTCCATCCCCATCCATAGCGGCTGGTGCAGAAGAGCAGGTACAGCACGCTTCCGATGGGAAGCAGGTTGTTGGAAATGATGAAGTCCTCCAGATCCTGGATGGTGGTGCCTGCTCCCAGCGGCTGGATAGCGCTCCATACGTTAAAGCCCAGAACGCAGGGCATGGACAGCACCAGGATCAGCACCAGGTTTACCAGAATCGCTTTCCTGCGGCTCCAGCCCCAGAGGTCGATGGCGAAGCTGATGATATTTTCAAATACGGCGATGACCGTGGACAGGGCCGCGAAGCTCATGAACACGAAGAACAGAGAGCCCCACAGGCGTCCTCCGGGCATCTGGTTAAATACGTTCGGCAGGGTGACGAATACAAGGCCGGGGCCCTCGCCCGGGTCTACGCCGAAGGCGAAGCAGGCCGGGAAAATCACCAGGCCGGACATCAGGGCTACAGTCGTATCCAGCGCGCAGATATTGATGCACTCGCCGGTCAGCGCGCGCTCCTTGCTGATGTAGCTGCCGAAGATGGCCATGGCGCCGATGCCGAGGCTTAAGGTGAAGAAGGACTGGCCCATGGCGGCGTATACGGCTTCGCCGATGCCGTTTTCCACCATTTTCCCGAAATCAGGAACCAGGTAGAACTTCAGACCCTCAGCTGCGCCCTCCAGCGTCACGCTGCGGACGCAGAGCGCGAACAGGATGACAAAGAGCAGGCCCATCATGGC
>CALWBB010000016.1 GCA_944375885.1 uncultured Merdimonas sp. | reverse complement strand
ATGACTCCTACGGGAATCGAACCCGTGTTACCGCCGTGAAAGGGCGATGTCTTAACCGCTTGACCAAGGAGCCCTGTTCCTGTATAGCCCCTTGGGGCCATCATCCCTGCCGGGATAACCTGAACAGTAGTATGCTACCACATTTCAATCCTTTTTGCAAGAGGGGAATTTTATTTTTTAGCCACAAATAGATGCAAAAATAGATGCAAAAAACGGACGCGAAAATCTGCCGCAGGTTCACGCCGCGCCGATGCCGGCATGAACCTGCGGCAGATTTCCCTTACAGACTTCCTTTACAGTCTTCTCCGCCGATTTCCTGCTGCCGCCCTCACTGTCCTCTCATGCATCGCGGTCATCAGCGCCAGCACCAGCAGCATATAAACCGGAAACAGACCGATGGCCACATGCTCCGCGATCAGGCCGAAAAGCGGCGGCATCAGGCAGCTTCCCACGTAGGCGCTGGCCATCTGCACCCCGAAGACAGCCTGGGAGTTCTCCTCCCCGAAGCGCTCCGGCGTAGAGTGGAGAAGACAGGGATAAATGGGCGCGCAGCCCAGGCCGATCAGCGCCAGCCCGAAGGGAGCGGCCGCCCCGGTCCCGGCCGCCAGCAGCACCGCGATGCCAAGCGCGGCGATGCCCTGGCCCAGGCGCACCATCCGCGTGTCATTGAGCGCCAGCGTCAGAAAACCGCTCAAGAATCTGCCCGCCGTCACTCCCAGGAAAAGCCAGCTGGTAAACCGGGCCGCCTCCTCCGCCGGAACGCCGCAGTGCAGGGACAGATAGCTGCTTCCCCAAAGCCCCGCCGTCTGCTCCAGGGCGCAGTAGCAGAAAAAAGCCACCATGGCGCTCTTGGCGCCGGGAAGGCGCAGAATCTGCGGGAGAGTGAGGGCCTTCGCCCTTTCCCGGCTCTCTTCCTTCGGAACGCCGTCCGTATCCTTTTCGTCCTCCCCGGACAACTCCTTTCGCTTCCCGTTTTTCCAGAGCGGAAGGCTTACCAGCAGGATGGCGGTCAGCGCCGTCTGCAGAAAACCAATATAGCGGTAGCCCATATTCCAGCCCTGCCCGGAAGTCATGGCGTAGGTCAGGATATAGGGCCCCACAGAGGCTCCGATCCCCCACATGCAGTGCAGCCAGCTCATGTGCCGGCTGGTATAGTGAACCGCCACATAATTGTTCAGCGACGCGTCCACGCTCCCGGCTCCCAGGCCGTAGGGAACGGCCCACAGGCAGAGCGTCCAAAAGGATCTGCTGAAGGAAAATCCAAACAGGGCCGCCGCGGTCATGGCCACGCTGAGGGCCGTGACCTTTCCCGTCCCCAGGCGTCTGGTGAGCCGGTCGCTCTGCAGGCTGGACACGATGGTTCCCGCCGAGATGATCATAAATACCGCGCTGGCATAGGAGACCGGAACCCCGAATTCCCCATACATGGAGGGCCAGGCCGCCCCCAGCAGGGAATCCGGCAGGCCCAGGCTGATAAAAGAAAGGTAAATAACAGCTAAAAGCAAATGAAACATTCTGGTAATCCTCCTCGTAAACTGCTATAATTATATCAGCATAAAGCCAAGATAGTTAGGATAAATACGCCATATTTCTATAATATTTCCGCCAAAATAGAAAACCAAAAAGGAGGGTTTTTATGGCAGTCTTCCCTTTCTGCAGCCTGCAGACCGATGCCAGAGGAATGGAGCTGGCCGAACACGGCTCCGCCCTTTTCCCAGTCTCCTGCTACGATGAGGATCTGGTCCAGACGCCTGTGGCCTGGCACTGGCACGAGGATCTGGAAATTCTGGTCATCACAGAAGGAACCGCCCAGATCGACACCGGCACGGAGCGCCTGCTTCTCCCCCGGGGCCAGGGTCTTTTTATCAACGCCGGAATGCTCCATTCCATCCACAGCTCTGAGGACGGGCCCTGCGCCCTGCGCTCCCTGGTCTTTCACCCCAGGCTCGCCGGCGGCAGCGCGGACAGCATTTTCTGGCAGAATTACATCCAGCCGCTTGTCCAGAACGAAGGCCTGAAATACGTCCTTTTGGACGGCTCCCTTCCCTGGCACCCGGAGGCATTTCAGAGCTTCTGGACGGCCTGGGACGCCTGCGCCCGCGAGACTTTTGGTTATGAATTCCAGGTGCGCTCCTCCCTCTCCTGGCTTCTCTTTCTGCTCTTCTCCCACCGTCCGGCAGACGCCTCGCCTCCCTCGGAGCGGATCCGGCGCAGCACAGAACGGACGAAACAGATGATCCAGTATATCCAGGAGCATTTTTCCGAAGAACCCACGACGGCAGAGATCGCCGCCAGCGCCGGGATCAGCGAAAGCGAAGCGCTCCGGTGCTTCCGCAGCACCATCGGCATGCCGCCTGTGCGCTATCTGAAGCAGTACCGCGTGGAGCGGGCCGCCGCCCTTCTGTCCTCCAGCCAGTATAAAATCTCGGAAATCGGGAGCATGTGCGGCTTCGGGGACGCCAGCTACTTTACGAAGCTTTTCCGGGAACAAAAAGGCTGCACGCCCACCCAGTACCGGCAGAAAAATTTACCAGACCTTCGTTGACACCCCTGCCGGGGAAATGTTAAAATATTTCCAGGACGTGAACCACGGTTCACAAACAAGCTTTCCATTTACGGCCCGGATCGCCGGCCGGCGCATCCCGGCTCCCGGCTTTCTTATAGGCGCTTATCGAATGGCATTTGGCAAAAAAGGAGGAAACGATTATGGCGTACAATGGATTTGCAATCGACAAATACCTGAACGCGGCAGAGGTCACCCGGCAGCTCGACGAGCTGATCAAAAAACCCGTATACTCTGTGCGTCCGGACAAGCTGAAGCTGTACGAGGAGGAGTATTTCGAGAAAAAGTGCAGCAAATCTAAGGAAATGATCACAGAAGCGAAAACGGTCATTCCCGGAGGCGTGCAGCACAATCTCGCCTTCAACTATCCCTTCCCCATCGTCATCGAAAAGGCGGAGGGCGCGAAGCTGTACGACATCGACGGCAACTGGTACTACGATCTCCTGCAGGCGGGCGGCCCCACCATCCTCGGCAGCAATCCGCCCTATGTGCGCGAAAAGGTCATCGAGCTTCTGAACACCTGCGGCCCTTCCACCGGCCTCTTCCACGAATACGAGTACAAGCTGGCGAAGAAGATCACCGAGATGGTGCCCTCCGTCCAGAAATTCCGTATGCTGGGCTCCGGCACGGAGGCCTGCATGTGCGCGGCCAGGATCGCCCGCCTGAAGACGAAGAAGAAAAATATCCTGAAAATGGGCGGCGCCTACCACGGCTGGTCCGACCAGCTGGCCTACGGCATCCGCGTGCCCGGAACCAAGGGTCTGATGTCCAAAGGCGTTCCGAACTTTGTATTTAAGCATACCAATGAATTTTTCCCCAATGATCTGGACGATTTGGAGCGGAAGCTGAAGCTTAACGAGCTTACAGGAGGCACAGCAGCCATCTATATCGAGCCTGTAGGGCCGGAAAGCGGCACCCGTCCTGTATCCAAAAAATTCATCAAAGGCGCTGAATGGCTGGCTCACAAATACGGAGCTCTTCTCGTCTTCGATGAAGTGGTAACCGGTTTCCGCATCGGGCCGGGCGGCGCCCAGAGCTATTTCGGCGTAGATCCGGATCTGACTATCTTCGGAAAGATCATCGCAGGCGGCTATCCGGGAGCAGGCGGCGTGGGAGGCCATGAGGACTGCATGGCTTATCTGGGCGCAGGCCTTGATTCTTCCGGCAAGAAGGTTTCCAAGGCCATGTGCGGCGGAACCCTGGCTGCGACCCCCATTTCCTGCGTGGCAGGTTACTATACACTCTGTGAAATCGAACGTACAAATGCCTGCGAAAAGGCCGGACGCATGGGTGACCGGCTGACACAGGGCCTTCAGAAGCTGATCAAAAAATATGATCTGCCCTTCGTAGCCTTCAACCAGGGTTCCATCTGCCATCTGGACAGCGCGGGAACCATGCACTTCATCGTAGACTGGTCAAAGCCCTGGACGATTCCCCACGTGCTGAAGGAGACAGGCATCCGCCAGAAAGAGATGGAACATATCGGAGCCGCCTACATGGCAGAGGGCATTGTGACTCTGGCAGGCTCCAGACTCTATACCAGCGCTGCTTATACAGAAGAAATGATTGACGATGTATTATCAAGATTTGACCGCGTATTCGCAAACTGCGGCAGAATCGATGTGTAACGGGAGGTGAAACCAGATGGCTTATACCGAAGCAGAAGCCAGAGAACTGATTCTTTCCGCTGTCTGCAGACTTGTGGGCGCGGGACTTGTGGCACGCACCTGGGGCAATGTGAGCGCCCGGATTTCTGAGGAACAGTTTCTGATTACCCCCAGCGGACTGGGCTACGACATCATGACGCCTGAGGATCTGGTACTTGTGAACATCTCAGACCTGAGCTATGAAGGCACCCGGAAGCCCTCCAGCGAAAAGGGCATCCATGCGGATGCCTACCGGCTTCGTCCGGATGTGAATTTTGTCATCCACACCCACCAGGACAAAGCCTCTATCTACGGGATCCGCGGCTGGGATTTGAGCGGCCTGAACAGCGAAGTTCTGGGAAAACGGGTTCCCTGCGCGGCCTATGGACTGTCTTCCACGGAAAAACTCCGCCGGGCAGTGGCTGACGCAGTATCCTCCAATCCTTCCTCCTCCGCGGTTCTGATGCGCAATCACGGGGCTCTGTGCCTGGGCAGAGACTGCGAGACCGCCTTTGCGGCAGCAGAAGAGCTGGAACAGGCCTGCACGGAGCGTGTGGGGGAAGTTCTGGACGAAGAGCTGAACATGTATACCCAGCAGAGAGCGCTCTGGCCTATGCCCGATTATGGCAGAAGCCAGCGGGTCGGACACCGCTTTAAGCTGAAGCACGGCACTGTCACAAGGATCTATGATCTGAAGGATCTTCCGGACAATCTCCGGGGACCGGCAGCTGTCCATGCGGCGATTTATCTCCGCACCAGCGCCCGCTATATCATGCATGTACGCTCCGAGGCCGCGACAGCCATGAGTGTCATCGGCAAAACTGTTTACCCCTATCTGGACGATCTTGCCCAGATAGCCGGACCTGATATCCGCTGCGCGCGTCTCTGTGATGAAAGCCAGCTGCCCGCAGCCATCGTCCGTGCCCTTTCCGGACGCAACGCGGCTCTTCTGGAGGACTGCGGAGGCTTTTGTACCGACAAGACCGCCGATGATGTAACAGCCGCCTCCCTGCTTCTGGAAAAAGGCTGTGAAGCTGCCCTCTACGCAAAGCTTCTGGGAGACTGCAGGCCCTTGAATTCCGCAGACGCCCGTCTGCAGAGGCTGGTTTATCAGGCCAAGTATTCCCGGAAAAAGGAGGCTTAAGTTTGCTCAGAAGGCTGACGGAAGAAAAGCTGGAAGAGATACTCGAGGCGGGCATCGCAGAATTCGGCGAGCATGGATTGGCCAAAACCAGCATGAATAAAATCGCCGCCCGTGCGGGCATCAGCGTCGGTGTCCTTTACAAATATTATGAAGATAAGGAAAGCTTTTTCCTGGCTTGCGTGAAAAAAAGCATCCTGGAACTGGACCGCACCCTTTCCGAGACAATTCAAAAAGAAGATAAACTCCTGCAGTACGCAGAGCGCCTCATCGAGGCGCTCCAGCGCCACTGCAGGGAGCATCCCAGCCATATCCGGATGTATCATGAACTGACCAGTTCCGGAGCTGCGGAACTGGTCCCGGGACTTGCGCAGGAGATCGAGGGAGTGACTGCCCGTCTTTATTCCGGCATCATTGACAGAACTCAGCGGGAAGGGAAAATACGCCGGGACGCTGACCCGAAGCTTTTCGCCTTTTTCTTTGACAATCTGCTGATGATGCTGCAGTTTACCTACTGCTGCGGTTACTACAAAGAACGTTTCCGTATTTACTGCGGAACAGAACCTGAAAATATGGACACATCAATCAGAAAGGAGCTGCTGAAATTTCTGGAGTCCGCGTTTACTCTGAAAGCAAAAGATATCACACATTAACAGGGGGAATGAAATATGACATATGTGCTTGCTTACGACATAGGCACCACAGGGGTAAAAACCTGTCTTTTTGAGATCGGCAGCAGCATTACTCTGCTGGCCGGCGACAGCGAAGGATATGGTCTTTACATACTGGAAGGCGGAGGCGCAGAACAGGACGCTGATGAATGGTGGGCCGCCATGCGCCATACCACAGGAAGGCTTCTGGAAAAAACAGGGGTTTCGCCGGAGCAGATAGCCGGAATCTCATTCTGCTCCCAGATGCAGGGGCTGATTCTGACTGACAAAGATGGAGTCCCTGTCCGGCGTCCCATGAGCTACATGGACCAGCGGGCTGTGGAAGAGATCCGCAAGGGTATCGCTTATGGTATTCAAATCGCAGGAGCCAACGTGTTCAAGCTCTTAAAGAGCCTGCGGATCACCGGAGCCGTCTCCACCAGCGTAAAGGATCCCATGTGGAAATACAAATGGATCGAAGTCCACGAGCCGGAAAACTTTGCCCGGGCTTACAAATGGCTGGATGTGAAAGAGTATCTGATTCACCGCTGCACCGGACGTTTCGTTATGACAGAAGACTCCGCTTTCGCCACTCTTCTCTACGACACCAGAAAGCACTGCTGGAGCGAGCCGCTCTGCAGAACCTTCGGCATTCATCCCGATCATCTTCCGGAAATCATTGCTTCCTCCGATCAGGCAGGCGTTCTGACGGAACAGGCGGCCGCCGATCTTGGCATTACCGCCGGCATTCCTGTTTTCGGAGGCGGCGGAGACGCTTCCCTCATCGGCGTAGGCGCAGGCAGTACCGCAGTGGGCGATACCCATATCTACTGCGGCACCTCCGGCTGGGTGACTACCGTTACAGACCGGCAGCTGGTAGACGCTTCTGCCATGATTGCCGCCATCGTCGGCGCCCAGAGCGGCCGCTATAATTATTTCGCGGAAATGGAAACCGCCGGAAAATGTCTGGAATGGGTCCGGGATCACCTGGCCCTTGATGAAATCGGCATTTATCTGGAAAAGAAAGATATTTCAGAAGGGCCTGAAGCCATCGCCCGCAGTCTCTATGACTATATGACCGAAACTGTGAAAAACGCTCCCGCCGGTTCCGGCGGCGTGATCTTCACCCCCTGGCTTCACGGGAACCGCTGTCCCTTCGAGGATCCTTCCGCAGCCGGCATGTTTTTCGGCATCCGGCTGGAGACCGGAAAAACAGAGCTCATCCGCGCCGTTCTGGAAGGCATCTGCTATCATCTGCGCTGGATGCTGGAATGCCAGAAAAAGAAGCTGAAGGTCTCAGACACCATCCGCTTCGTGGGCGGCGGCGCTCTTTCCCCGGTAACCTCACAGATTCTGGCTGACATCACCGGCCACAAGATAGAAGTAGTGAAAAGCCCGCAGAATGTGGGCGCCGTAGGCGCCGCGGCTGTGGCTGCGGTGGGACTTGGATTGATCCCTGACTTGGACAAGGTGCGGGATTTCATTCCCGTCCAGAGCAGCTATACTCCGGATCCTTCCCAGCATGCCATTTACAATCATTACTACGAAATATTCAAAAAGCTGTATGCCGCCAATAAAAAGAACTTTCAGATCTTATCCGGCAGAAAGGAGGCTTCTGTATGAAACACAAAGAACTGCTGCGCACCCTGAAATTCGTGCTGTTTTCCATTTCAGCAGGCCTTATCGAAATTATCGCCTTTTCTCTGCTGAATGAACTGACCGGCTGGAGTTACTGGCCCTGTTACCTGATCGCTCTTATCCTGTCGGTTCTCTGGAACTTCACGCTGAACCGCCGCTATACTTTCCAGTCCGCCAGCAACGTGCCTGTGGCCATGCTGAAGGTCTTCGCCTTCTACTGCGTGTTCACGCCCGTCTCCACCATCGGAGGCAGCTACCTGGCCGATACGCTCCATTGGAACGAATATCTGGTGACGGCCCTGAATATGGTCTGTAACCTGACTCTGGAATTCCTGTACGACCGGTTTTATGTCTTCCGGGATTCCATCGATACAAGGGAAAAATAAGATCTTTTATAAAATAATTTCCCCTGCACCGGCAGATAATCTTGAGAGCTACCTGTGCAGGGGTATTTTGTTTTTGCATCATACATCGTAAACTGCTGCCGATGTATCTCCTCCATGTCCGGTCCAATTTGTATGGAAAAACTTTCCTCTATCCGCATCTATGCGCTGATATGTATGTGCACCAAAATAGTCTCTCTGCGCCTGCAATAGATTTGCCGGCAGCGAACTACAAGTATATCCGTCAAAATAGGAAAGAGCGGAAGTCATGGCAGGCGCCGGAACACCTGCTTGCAAAACTGCAGAAACAGTCTTTCTCCAGGCGGGGACGAGACTCTTTATCAGACTTTCAAAATAAGGATCCAGCAACAGATTTGAAAGCTCCGGGTTTTTATCGTAAGCTTCCTTGATTTTCCCCAGGAATGTACTACGTATAATACAACCGCCTCTCCACATCAGCGCAATTCCGCCGTAATTCAGATTCCAATGATAATGCTCCGCCGCGGTCTTCATCAGGGTATATCCCTGCGCGTAAGAGATAATCTTGGACGCCAGAAGCGCCTGGCGCAGACATTCCGTAAATTCTTCTCTGTTGCCTTTGAATTCCACGATTTCTCTGGAATAAAACCGGGACGCCCTGACCCGCTCATCCTTCATAGCACTCAGGCAGCGTGAAAATACTGCCTCCCCGATCAGTGTCAGCGGTACTCCTTCTTCCAGTGCAGTGATCCCTGTCCATTTTCCGGTGCCCTTCTGACCTGCCGTATCCAGGATTTTCTCCACCAGCGGCTCTCCGTCCGTGTCTTTATAAGCCAGGATATCCCCTGTGATTTCGATCAGATAGGATTCCAGTTCTCCTTCGTTCCACTTTTTAAAGACCAGATGCATCTCGTCATCCGTCATTTTCAGATAATCCCGCATCATCTGATATGCTTCGCAGATAAGCTGCATATCGCCGTACTCGATTCCATTATGCACCATTTTCACGAAATGTCCAGCTCCGTCCTCTCCTACCCAGTCACAGCAGGGAGCTCCGTCTGCCTTCGCGCAGATCGCCTGGAAGATCGGTTTGACCTCGGGCCATGCAGCCTTGCTTCCGCCGGGCATCATACTCGGGCCTGTCAGCGCGCCTTCTTCTCCGCCAGACACTCCTGTCCCTATATACAGCTTTCCGGCCGCCTCTACTTCCCGGGTCCTTCGAATCGTATCCTTGAAATAAGAATTTCCTCCGTCAATCAGAATATCTCCGTCATCCAGTAGCGGAAGAAGCTGATGAATGATATCGTCCACAGCCGCGCCTGCCTTTACCATCAGAAATACCTTCCGGGGCTTTTTCAGACAGTCAAGCAGTTCTTCCAGACTATGGCACCCAATTATATTTTTCCCTTTTCCTCTGCCGTTAATAAAATGCTCCACCTTGCTGACTGTACGGTTATATACAGCTACCGTAATCCCCCTGGATTCCATATTCATGGCCAGATTTTCTCCCATAACCGCCAGTCCCACAAGTCCGATGTCCGCTTTTTTCATGTCCTTTCTCCCTTCTTCAGCGCTGTACGCGGGCGTTTCCCGCATAGACTGCCCATACCTGCTGCTCATCTGCCGGCTCCGCGTAGTCGTTCAGACTCGCGGCCGCAAGCGCTCCTGAAGCCCAGCCGAACTGGAGCCATTTTTCCGGAGGCCATTCTTTCCAGATTCCGTAGAGCAGGCCTCCTGTGAATCCGTCTCCCCCGCCGATTCTGTCAAGGATCTCGATCTGCCTGGGTTTCTCGATATACCATTGATCTCCCGTCAGCATGACTGCTCCCCAGAGATTGACGTTGGCTGATATGACTTCCCGCAGGGTCGTGGCAAACACCTTCGCGTTTGGATAAGCCTCTTTGACCTGCGCAATCATAGTCTGAAACCGTTCGATTTTCGCATTCAGATTTTTGCCGCCCGCTTCCGGTCCGGAAAAGCCGAGACAAAGCTGAAAGTCTTCTTCATTGCCTACCAGGATATCCGCGCAGGACGCCAGTTCATGGAACGCGGAGCGCAGTTTCTCATGTCTTCCTTCCCAAAAAGAGGCTCTGTAATTGAGATCAAAAGATACAAGAGTTCCGCAGCTTTTGGCGGCCTTCGCAAGAGTGAGACAGCATTTCATCGTTTCTTCACTCATGGCCGCGATCAGGCCGGAGATATGCAGGATACCGACTCCTTCTGTCCCGAAGATCCGCTCGATATCAAAATCATCCGCCGACAGAATGCGTCCCACTTCGCCGGCCCGGTCGTTCCAGACCCTTGCGCCGCGCAGTCCGAAACCGGAATCCGCGATATTAAATTGATGGCGGTACCCCCAGGGGCCTCCCTGGGGGACTTCCGCGCCCTCAAAACGGATGTTTCTCGCGCGGAGCTGTCTCTTGATAAAATCAGAGATCGGACTGTCTTTTACAAATTTTGTGAGAGCCAGACATTCATACCCAAGGCTGGAAGCCACGTTCAGGACATTTGTCTCCGCACTGGTGGCCTGCATATAAAACTGCGTACTGTTCTGTACTGCCATTCGATTCAGCGGCGTGATCCGGACTCCCATACTGGTGACGCATGCCAGCACATATTTTACGTTTTTCTTCATTTCCATTAATCTGCTCCTCCTGATTGTCATATACGCGTAAATACCGCGATTTTAAGAGAAACTCAGCATTTTCAATTTTCCTGTTTTATGTTAATATTTAAATATGAGTTTAATACAGAAAAGAACTGAAGGAGTGATGAATATGGATCCCAACATTATTTCTGATATTTTTACCTCCGCTCCATCCATCAAATTCTGCAGTCTTTTTAACGGGCTTTCCCCTCTGTGGGATTACTCTCTGCATAAGCATCCTTATATGGAACTGATCTACCGTAAAAAAGGCTTTGGCAAAACAGAGTTATTAGATGATACGCAGAATTTTATCTTTTTTGATACCATCATCTATCCTGTAGACTGCTGGCACCAGGATAAATTTGAGGCTTCTGATGAAAACGAAGCCTATTGTCTGTGGCTCGATATCCCTTGTGTTCCTCTGGAGCATCCGCTTCAGGTACGGGACCGCAATGGAAAGCTGGAATTTCTGTTCCGCTGTATTTATGAGGAACATCAGAAATCCAACGCTTCTCCGGAGCTTCTCTCTCTGCTTGTCAGGACACTGCTTACCCAGATTATCCTGTTCAGCCAGGAAGAAGAACCTTCCATCGTAGAACGCGTCATTCAGTACCTGCATGTCCATATGACAGAGAAAATCGTGCTGGATGATCTGTCCAATATCTTTTTTACAAGCAAATCCTATCTCATGAAACATTTTAAGCAGGAAACCGGGAAAACCATTATCGAATACTTGAATTCTATCCGGATCGAGACTGCCAAAATGCTGCTTACGACTACCACAAAATCAATCGAAGAAGTTTCCTATGCCGTAGGCTATGAATCGCCAAAATACTTCTCCCGTATCTTTAAGTCTGTGACGGGAATGACTCCTTCCAGTTTCTGCAGACAACACAAACTGCTTCTTGCGCGTGGAAAGGATGCCTAAAGCATCCTTTCCTTCTCACTGTTCAGATATTTTTCAATTTCCGCTGCCACGCCCGCCTGCTCATTAGAGCCCGTATGGTACTTCGCCGCGGCCAGCACTTCCGGCGCTGCGTTTCCCATCGCTATTCCGATTCCGGCTTTCTGAATCATGGACAGATCATTGATGCCGTCCCCGAAAGCCATGCACTCCTCCAAGCTGATTCCCAGATGTTCGCACAGAAACTCCATTCCCAGTCCTTTATTGGCGCTTGCTGAATTGATTTCAATATTATTCGGAAGGGAAGTGGAGATCTCCAGGTTCTGGAATGCCTTTTTCATATCTTTCAGTGTCTCGTTCCGCCTGTCCAGATCCTTAAAGTAGAACTGTATCTTCTGAAGCGATGGCTCGATGTCAAAGATACGCTCCCGCATATCCTGCATGGGCAGGTAAATCCTCTCCATCGTCTGAAGCAGCTTAGGACCGGCCGAATATTCCGCCATCTTTTCAAATTCTTCCGTCTCCATCCAGCCTTTTCCATTCTGATAACAGCCGCAGATCGCAGGCAGATCTTTCGCATACTCAAAGACTGCTCCTGCTTCCTCTCTGGTCAGTTCCGCCCGGTGCAGAACACGGTTTTCCTTTACGTCACGGACCTCGGCTCCGTTAATGGCGATTACAAAATGTATGTATTCCAGAGAACGGATTTCTTCCGGCATACCATCGAAAGTCCTGCCGGTGGCGGGCACGATCTGAATCCCGCATGCTGCGGCCTGAGCGAGAGCTTCCAGATTCTCTGGCGGAATTGTCTTATCATTCCGCAGAAATGTTCCATCCAAATCAAAAGCGATTAATCTGATTTTCATTTTCTCATCTCCATCTGCCGGCATGACGGCCCTATTCGAATAAAAGCTCCACCGCTCCGATCAGACCGGAATCCGAACCAAGCTGCGTCTTATAAAAATGCACCGGAAATCCATTGGTATGGTACTGCTCAAATTCCTTCTCTAGCTGTCCAAACAGTTTATCGCCCATGGCAAGCAGTCCTCCGCTGAAAACAATGCAGTCCACATTCAGCAGCATATAGACGTCGAAAATCCAGATAGCGAGATAATGGGCCATCTGCTCTACCGCCCGGCGCGCAACCGCGTCTCCCTTTTCATAAGCTTCGTTCAGATGCCGTGCAGTAATATTTTCCATGCCGCCTGCCAGCTCCGGCAGAATCGAACTCTCTCCCTGTTCAATCCATTTTCTAACATAGTTTATGATCGCCTTGCCCGAACACAGAGAATTAAAACAGCCCGCGTTTCCACAGCTGCAGTCCATCCGAATCTCTTCTGGAACGGCCGCTATCATATGCCCGCTTTCTCCGGAAGCTCCGTTGCTTCCGCGGAACAGTCTGCCGTCCAGGATCATTCCTGTGGAAATTCCCGTGCTCACCGGACAGTACAGCATATTTTTACGTCCTTTTCCCACTCCGTGCCTGTATTCCGCCAGCGCTCCGCAATGGCAGTCGTTGTCCATCGCAATCCGCACATCCTGATTCAGCCTGGATTTCAGATAGTCTACCACCGGAAAATTGTTCAGCTTCGGCAGACTGGCTGTCCGGGTCAGCGCGCCCTTTTCAAAATCTACGAATCCGGTAATTCCGATTCCGATTCCTTCGACACTGCCGCCCTGTTTTTCTGCTTCCTGCATAAATTCATGAATCATATCAATCACAGGGGAAAAAAATTCTTCGGCTTCCTTCTTATCATCAGAAGCTGTCTGCTTTTTCTGGAGCAGATTTCTCTTTTCATCAAAAAGGCCATAGGCAATTTTTGTACCGCCTATATCGATCCCAACATAATACTTCATATTACAGGCCCCTTCTCATCAGATCTCTGACAACTTCATCATCTGTTTCTACTCCCTGTGCCTTTAATTCCTGAATCTTCTCCTTAAACTGAGGCAGATATTTCTCATGGGCCACCATCAGTTCATCCAGCACACGTTTTCCTTCACTTCCGCTTTCAATCAGCGGATTCATGGTAAAGGCTTCGAGCGCCAGCCCATAATCACCAGTAATCGCAGCCTCGATGACACATTCCTCCATGGCTTTCATAAGCTGCAGCCAGCCTTTTTCCGCCGGCGGCATTTCTCCCCAGGCTATAGGCTCCGCGCCCTTTGACGAAATCAGGCTGCTCACTTCCACGATAGAATCCGGAGCCAGGCAGGGGATAGCGCCTTTATTTTCCGTGCTGACTGTCATCCGCAGATGCTTGTCATTATAGATCGCACTGATGCACTCGCAGGCAGCGTCACTGTAATAAGCGCCGCCCCGCTTGCTCAGCTGAGCCGGTTTCTCATGAAGCTCCGGATTCGCATAAAGCGCGAACAGCTCTCTTTCAACCTGATACATCTGTTCCGCTCTTGTACCGCCCTTTTTAAACTCTTCCAGGCTGTGTTCCAGCATTTCTTTCTGTATATAATAATATCTGTGGTATCCGCAGGGAACTAACTTCATGGAATGCAGCAGTTCCATAGGAAATGGAGACTGATAAATATTGACCGGAGTCCCGCCGTCTTTTTCATTGACATGCTCCAGAATCTGCTCAGTCACTTCCTCACCCTTCCGGTTGAACACTCTGTGCCAGTGGAAATGATTCAGTCCGGCAAACTGATATGTCAGCTCTTCCTGCTTATAGCCGATATTAGCCGGCTCCATCATCTGCGCGATCGTCGGCACATTGCAAAGGCCAATGGTCCTCTTCCATCCAAATTTCTTAATGGCAGCCTCGGTCACCATCCCGCTGGGATTTGTGAAATTGATCAGCCACGCGTCCGGACACAGTTCCCGCATATCGTCAATGATCTGTCCGATTACCGGAATAGTCCGGAATGCCTTGAAGATTCCGCCCGCTCCATTTGTCTCCTGTCCCAGCATTCCATGGAGATCCGGAATCCGCTCATCTTTGATTCTGGCTTCCAGAAGCCCAACCCGGAACTGTGTTGTGACAAAATCAGCTCCCGGCAGAGCCTCCCGCCGATCCAGTGTTGTATGAATCTTTACCTGATAAGGAGATGCATCCCACATTCTCTGAGCCAAATCTGCTACAATACGAAGCTTTTCTTTTCCCCTCTCCACATCTACAAGCCAGATTTCCTCTATGGGCAGCTCTTCATATCTTTTAATAAAGCCTTCCATCAATTCCGGTGTATAACTGCTTCCTCCTCCAATGGTTACGATTTTTACCTTCTTCCCCATATTTCCGTTTCCCTCCTTTAAGAAAACTGATAGATTGTCGTGGTTTTATATAACGCTCCCTTTTCCAGCACAGGCTGCGGAAACCAGGGAATGTTAATACTGTTTGGAAAATAATGAGACTCCATGCAGAAGCCGCTGTTTTTCGTTATCAGGGCTCCTCCTTTCCCAATGATATCTCTTGTGGTATTTCCCGTATAAAACTGCAGACCGGGGAGATCCGTATATACCGTCATCGTGATTTCCGATCTGGGACTCCAGGCCGAAGCAGCTTTGCGCAGACCTTTGCCGGCACCCCTCAGTACAAAATTATGATCATAACCATATACCAGCTTTAACTGCTCATAATCTGCACCGATGTCCTGGGAAACCGGTTTTGGCTTTCGAAAATCCATAGGCGTATTTTCTACAGGCCAGATCTCTCCCGTGGGAATAGTACCCGCTCTCACAGGCGTAAATTGATCCGCATTGATCCATACTACCGTATCCAGAATGTTTCCGGAATCATATCCAGATAAATTAAAATAGGAATGATTCGTAAGATTGACAAGTGTCTTTTTATCGCTCACGCCATAATAAGAAAGAATCAGTGCCCCAGTATCCGTCAGCGTATAAGTCAGTGAAATGTCCAGGTTTCCCGGAAAGCCATTTTCCATGTCCGGGCTGTGGTAGGAAAAGGAAACACTGTCATCAGAAAAACTTTCCGCTGTCCACAGTACTTTGTGGAAACCTTTGCTCATGCTGCTGTGAATATTATTGTCATTCTCGTTGATTTCGAGCTGATACTCGATCCCGTCTATCCGAAATTTTCCCTTTTCTATCCGATTGACATTTCTGCCTACTGTGGCGCCCTGCATATCAAAATTGTCTTCATATTTTTCCAGTTCATCAAAGCCAAGCACCACATCTGTCAGCTTCCCATTTTTATCGGGAACAAGAAGACAGATTAAAACTGCTCCAAAATCTGTTAAAACAGCTTTCATGCCAGCTCTGTTTTCAATTGTATATAAATAGGCTGTCCTTCCGTCTTCCAGTTTTCCAAACTCTTTTACTGTTACGCTCATTGTCTTATACCTCGTTTCGTACCTTTCCACATTTATGCATGTTCACGCTTTTTCAGACGGCTATAACAGTCAAATCCCAAAATCAGAACGATAATGATTCCCTGCAGAAGTTCCTGAACATAGGAACCGATTCCCAGGCAGTCCATGCAGTTTGTCATCAACTGCAATACAAAAATCCCAATAAAGCTCTCTGCCGCACCTCCGACACCGCCTGCAAAAGAAGTTCCTCCGATAACGACACCACAATTTACAAGCATACCTGTATTATCTCCATATACGGAAGAAGCAGAATTCATTCTGGAAGAAAGCAGAATGCCTGCCAGAGCTGCCATAGCGCCTGAAATAATAAATGCAGACCACTTAATCGCCAGTGTATTGATGCCGGAATATTTCGCCACTTCATAGTTTCCGCCAATTGCGTAACAGTTTCTCCCGTAATTTGTAAATCTTAAAATCCAGAAAAACAGAAGAAAAATAACCAGCATATAAAGAATCAGGATAGGAATCTGACCCAAAATCTTCGTATTGGCAATCTGCATAAAAGACATGTTAGTACATGCAATCGGATGGGCATCCGTCAAAAGCTGACTGATACCTTTCAACAAAGTTCCCATTCCCAGCGTTATGATAAATGGTTCAGTTCTTTGATGAACGACCAGGAAACCATTGACTGCTCCTACCAAAGCCCCGGAAAGAAGAGCGCAAAGACATGCTATAGGAATCGGCACTCCAAAATTTATCATCAAGACCGCAATGACACCGGACAGGCACATGGTTCCTCCTACCGACAAATCGCAGGCCGCGCAGAGAACGGTCATTGTTACGCCCATTGCGATAATTCCCTGAACTGTCACAGAGCGGAAGATATTCAGCCAGTTATAGACTGTAAAAAACTGAGTGTCAAAAAACAGCATCAGAACAATCATGGCGAGAATTGCGAGAACTGCCTTCTGCTTTAATAAGATCTTTTTTGTTTTTATTAAAACACTTTTTGTACTCATTTTCTCTGCCCTCCCTAGTGAATCTGTTGTTCTTTTCGATTATCCAGCCAAATCGCAATGACAAGGACCAGACCTTTCATAATGGTCTGCAGATAAGTAGACACTCCCAGCATATTCATACAGTTGGACAACAGAATAATTAACAATACTCCGAGAACCGTGCGGATACCGCTTCCAGTTCCTCCCGCAAGAGCCGTACCTCCTACAACTACTGACATAATTGCATCTGTCTCATATCCGGCTCCGGCTACAGGCGATGCAGTCGTAACACGGGAAATCAGCACGATAGAACCCATGGCTGCAAATAATCCACAGATCGTATAAACTAATACCAGTGTTTTCTTCATATTATAGCCGCATAATGTGGCCGCAGTTTTATTGCCTCCCATCAGGGCAATCTGTCTTCCCCAGAGAGTTTTCCGATAAAACCACTCAATTATAATCAGAGCAATTACAAACAGGATTATAGACGCGGTAAAAGGTCCGATTTTTCCATTTCCAATAAAAGTAAAAATAGTATAAGGATTACTCAGTCGGGACATATGCTCTGTTTCTGAATTCGTATAGATCAGTGCTATGGCGCCAAAGATTGAGCTCATGCCATATGTAATAAACAAAACTTCTGCCTGTGTCATTGCCCCAAACTTTACCAATATAACTCCGTTCAGGAATCCCAGAAATGTGCCAAGAAGCAGTCCGCAGAATAAAGCCCCTGCCTGTCCAATCGGATCAATCAGAGAAAGCGTCACAACACCCACCAGTGAAATCGTGCCGACCACTGACAGATCAATAAAACCGCCGATAATTACATAAGTCATGCCCAGCGCAGCAAAACTCAGAGGGCCAAACTGTCTCAAAATATTTGTAAAGTTGTCCTGCGTTAAAAACAGAGGCTCCACAATCGCTGTCACGATGCACAAGACGATAATGCCCAGCAGAACCAGATTCTGCAGTACAATTTTTTTCACATTGATTGTTTTTTCCATTACACTACCTCTTTCACTATCCGATTGCTTTATCCATGATAACGCTTGCATCTACTTCTTCCGGAGAAAATTCTCCTGTTATACGTCCGTCACATATCGTCAGCACACGGTTGCTCATACTCAGCACTTCAGGTAATTCAGAAGAAATCATTATAATTGCTCCGCCCTGTTCCACAATTTTATTCATCAGGACATAGATTTCATACTTCGCTCCCACGTCAATGCCTCGAGTAGGTTCATCAAGAATCAGGATCTTCGGATCCAGTTCAAGCCAGCGACCGACAATACATTTCTGCTGATTTCCGCCTGAAAGGTTCAGCACTTTTGTCGCCGCGCCGGGAGTTTTAATGGACAAATTTTCTATCTGGCGCTTTGCAATCTCTCTTTCTTTTCTGCGGTTCAGGATTCCCCTCTTTGCGATCCTGCTTAAAGCAGCCATTGTGATATTATCCCCTACAGAAAACCGCAGAATCAGCCCCTGTTGTTTTCGATCTTCGGGAACCAGTCCCATACCGAGAGCCTTTGCATCCCGCGGAGTATTTACCGTGACCGGTTTTCCCTCCATGATAAGCTCTTTGCTCTTTACCTTATCGGCTCCATAAATCGCACGGATAATCTCTGTTCTTCCGGCGCCCACAAGACCTACCAGACCAAGGATTTCTCCTTTGTGCAGAGTAAAATTGATATTATGAAGCTTACTGGTATTTAAATTCCGTACCTCAAGAAGCGGTTCGCCTGCAAAATGTGCACGGGGCGGATATTCATTCTCAATCGTTCTGCCAACCATTTTGGCAATCATATCACTTCGCGTAAGCTCTTCTATGGATTTTGTGTCAATCACGCAGCCATCACGCATGATCGTAACGATATTACAATATTCAAAAATCTCATCCAGTTTATGGCTGATATAGATAATGGAAATTCCCTGACCGCGAAGCTGAACAATAATATCTCCAAGCTTTTTCAGTTCTTCTGCCGTAAGACTGCTGCTTGGCTCATCCATAATAATCAGTTTGGAATGAAAGGAAAGCGCTTTTGTAATCTCCACCATCTGCATTTCGGAAGCACTTAAGTCCCCTACCAGGGAATAGGTATCAATCTTGCTTCCAATGCTGTCCAGAAGCTCCCGTGCTTTCTGGTGCGTGCCTTTCATTCCTCCGTTTTCCGAGAACCTTCCAAGGAAAATATTTTCTCCTACCGTCATGGTATTGACAAGATTAAATTCCTGATAAATAATACTCAGTCCGCGTCGCAGAGCCTGAATCGGCGTAGTATGTTCAATGATTTCCCCGTCAAATTCGATTGTTCCGGCATCCTTTTCATAGACTCCGGATAAAATCTTCATCAGCGTAGATTTTCCTGCTCCATTTTCACCGACAATCCCATATACTACACCTTTCGGAATCTCCAGCGACACATTGTTCAGCGCCAGGACTCCTGGAAATCGTTTTGTCACACCGCTGACCTTTAATATCAAATCTTTTTTCTGTTCCACTGACTGTATCTCCTTCTAATAAAAACTTGCTCTGGCACAGACCAGAGCAAGTTAAAATTACATGCTGCTTTTTACCACTCCGGATATGGTAAGCTGTCCACGTTATCCGCTGTAACTATATCAAGCGGAATCCAGTTGATCTCTTCATAGCTTTCTCCATTTACTGCAGCCTGAGCACACTCCAGAGACTTCGCTACCATATTACTGAACGACTGTCCGATGCAGACCGCCTGAGTTCCAGCCTTAACCTGGTCATAACCTGCGGCACATCCGTCAACCGCCACAATATATACATCCTCCATATTGGCATTCTGCAAAGCATTGATGACTCCTGTCGCACCGTTATCCCAGTGGCAGAATACCGCGTCAATCTGATCACCATACTTTACAATAAAGTCTTCCATGATAGCCATGGCGTCTTCTGTCGCCCATGCGTCACAGTTCTGAGAATCCAGAACAGTGATATTGGAGCCTTCCAGTCCTTTTTCAAATCCATCATGACGTTTTACCTGCGCGTCATGTCCGGATTGTCCGCCGATCTCCACAACATTGCATCCATCCGGAAACGCATCGATAACCGCCTGTGCGGCCTCTTCACCAGCCATGGTATCATTGGTGCCGCAGAAGAAATCTCTGTACTGCTGGTTTTCCTCTGACAGGTCAGAAGAGAAAAGCCCTACCACGATGCCGGCATCCTTGGCTTCCATCAGAGCCGGAACTACTGCCTGAGGATCGGCCGGGTTAATGATAATGGCATCCATTCCCTGTGCGATACAGGTGCTGATGGCATCTGTAGCCTTCTGAGCATCGCCCGCCTGATCATAGTATGTAAAATCCAGGCCAAGCTGTGCTGCCTGTTCCTCAGCGATACGGCAGGAATAAGACTGAGACTCATTCGCCATATCCTGTACAATCCATCCTATCTTGATGGCATCTCCTGACGCCGCAGTGTCGTCTCCTGTTGTTTCCTCTGCTGCATCCGTGCTATCCGTCTGTGTGGAAGCTTCCGTGGAGCTTTCTGGCTCCGTCGTTGTGTCCGAGCTTCCGCTTCCGCAGGCAGCCAAACTTCCGACCATGGCTGTTGCCAGCAGCAGTGCAATCATCTTTTTCATGTGTTTCCCTCCTTGAATCTTTGATTATTAAGTTATTCTATAACTGACAGGCATTGCCTGTTAATTATTCGTCTAACTGCTTAATTTTTTTATATATGTCTCATATTTTTTATTTATTATAATCAATATATTTCTCTGCGTCCACCTATAAAATAGTACAAAAGGTACACAATATGAGATGGTGGCGGCTTCATTTTTATTTCCAGAAGCTTAAGCAGGTCACGCAGTATGCTTCTTCCTGTATGCCGGCCGGCTCCAGACAGCCTGATTCCGCGTCGATTTTAAAAGTACAAATCGTATCCGTGTCCTGATTTCCCACCAATAGAAATCTTCCATCCGGCGATACTGTAAATTCCCTCGGCGTCTTTCCTCCGCTGGACTGTGTCTGCACCAAGGTCAGTTTCCCATTTTCTTCTATATGAAATACTGCTATATGATTCATGCCACGCACCGCACAGTACAGCCAGTTTGCGGACGGATGCAGGCAGATTCCGGAACCCAGACAGGAACCGGCGTCTCTGTGTTTTTCCGAGAAAGCAGATATCGTCTGCATCAATTCTGTCCTGCCCGTATCTGCGTTGTATTGGTACACATTCACCTCACAGGTCAGTTCTGTCATCACATACAGCCGCTTCCCTGTCCTGCAGAACACGCCATGACGAACTCCCTGTCCGGGATCGCCGCTGATATCTCTTTTCTCTTCAGGGAGCAGCCATCCTTTTTCCCAATCTGCCCGATAGCAGACCAGCCGGTCCAGTCCCAGATCCGATACATAGACGAACTGTCCATCCGGCGACAATATTGTCTGATGAGGGTGCGGACTCTCCTGCCGCATGGGATTACTCCCTCTGCCATGATGCTTCAGGATACAGGAAGCTGTATCCAGCCCGTGATCTTCCCGAATCGGAAAGACGCAGAAGCTTCCTCCGGAATAATTTACAGCCAGCAGATATCTGCCGTCCGGCGAAAAATTCAGATGGCACGCGTCTGCTCCGCAAGTAAACTGCCTGTTTATCAAACGCAGCTTCCCGGTCTCCGGAGCAATTTCGAAGGCGGAAACTGTAGAACCATCAATCCCGTCGTAATTCTTTAATTCATTGACACAATAAAGATAAGGCCCCGCAGGATCTGCAAGCACATAGGAAGGATTGGAAATCAAATCCGTCACATTCTTATAATGCAGCTTTCCTGTATCCACGTCATACGCATAACAGGTAATCCCCCGGCAGTTTCCCGGTACTATTTCTCCGGAACCCATCAAAATCGGTTCCGTATAACCCCCTGTAAACAGAAACAACTCTTTTTTCTCCATTTTTTCTCCTATTCCGGAACAAGACCTGTTCCATTTATTCAATCACCAGTTCTGCCGCCCCTATAATTCCAAAATCCTTTTTCAATTCTGCGAAGCGAAACTCTACCGGCAGCGGAATCTGGTCATATTTGTCAAATTCCTTTCTAACTCTTCCGAACAGAGCTTCTCCAAAATTCGTAAGTCCGCCGCCGAAAACAAAGACATTGATGTTCAGAAGCATATAACAGTTATAAAGGCAAACCGCCAGATAGTGAGCCATGCTTTCCACCATTTCTATGGCCAGCTCATCATTCTCCTGATAAGCCTGAAGTAAATCTTCACAGCTCAGATTCTCTATTAACTGCATGGAACTCTCTTTTCCCTGAAGCATACGCATTTTCAGATGCTTTGGTACATACCGTCCGCTTGCGTACGACATAAAGCATCCCCGGTTCCGACAGCCGCAGAGTACTCCTTCATCCGGTGTGGCTAGCATGTGTCCGCTCTCTCCCGCCCAGCCATAACTGCCTCTGAAAAGCTTGCCGTCTATGATAATGCCACTGCCGATTCCTGTGCTGACAGCCACATATACCATATGGCAAAGTCCCCTGCCAGCCCCCTTCCGGTATTCCGCAAGAGCTGCTCCATTGCTGTCATTGTCCAGCACGATTTTCACACCCGGCAGCCGTTCTTCCAGATATGCCTTCATGGCAAAATCCCGGATCTTTGGAAGCGATGAAGTCAAATAGATATAACCGGTATCAAAAAGAATATAAGACGGCATGCAGATTCCAATTCCGGCAAGATCTTCTTTTTTCAGCGAATGTCTGTCCATCATGGTGTGAACCGTATCCAGAATCTGATCCGCAAAAGCCGGCCCGTCCGCTTCCAGATCGGAAGGATGCTGCACGCGATCTAGAAGATTTCCTTCTTTATCAAACAAGCCATATGCCACTTTTGTTCCACCTGCGTCAATCCCAATTCTGTAAATTTTGCACATATTTTTCTCCCATATGGTTTTTCATTTTGTGATATTTTTAATTATAAACATTCACCTTTTTATTGTCAATAGTAACGTTTTCATTTTTTGTCAAAACATTTTTGCTTTTGTTCGTTAATTTTATTTAAACTGGAATTGTGAAAATATTTAGTATATAATAGATTTAGAATAAACAGAAAGGATCGGATTTATCATGAAAGAACGGCATCTCCTGATTTTAAATATGATAAATGAAAAAGGGAAAGTAAGTGTCCAGGAACTTTCGGAAGCTTTAAAGCTTTCTATGGTAACCATCCGAAAAGATCTGGAAGAATTGGAATCACAGGGGCTGTTGAGAAGGCAGCACGGCTATGCCGTAAAAGCTTCCCCAGATTCTATCAATTCCCGTATGGCCATACATTATCCGGAAAAAAAAGCTATTGCTCAAACAGCGGTAGCGCTTGTAGAGCCTATGGAAACTATCATGATCGAGTCCGGCTCTACCTGTGCGCTTTTCGCACTGGAAGCAGCCCTTGAGAAAGATGTAACTATTATCACCAATTCCGCCTATATCGCCCGCTACCTGAATCAGGTCCCCATGGCACATATCATTCTCCTGGGCGGTGATTACGATGCTGTAGCTGAGGTTACCACAGGCCCTGTGACACAACTTTGTGCCCAGGAATACCATGTAAACAAGCTTTTTGTCGGCGTAGACGGTTACACAGAAGAAAACGGCTTCACTAACGTCAATCACACTCGGAGCTGCGTCGTAAAAGATCTTGCCAAAAGAGCCGATCAGGTCATTGTTCTAACTACCTCTGACAAATTCGGCCGCCAGAGTGTCGCAAAGCTTTTTTCTTCGGAAGAAGTCCATACAGTTGTCACTGACAGCAGTCTTCCCGACGAATATAAAAAAATTATGGAATCTCATGGAATTCATGTGGAAATTACAGACATATGATTTTCAGCATTCAGCGCCGGCCATCCCTTCATAAACAGAAGGAGGCAGTCGGCGCCGATCTGTTCTTTTATATTGCTTTTTCTTTTACTCTTTAATAAATCTCATCTTCTTAACGGAAACTGCATTTCAAACCATGTTTCAAAAAGATTTCTTTATAATCCTCCAGGTCTTCCGGGTGAAGCTGCTTATAACCGGCCATTTCATAGGGAACTCCCAATTGCGTATATTTTTTTTCTCCAAACTGATGAAACGGAAGCAGATGAACCTCTCTGATACCGAGCTGCAATAACAGCTTTGAAAACTGTTCCGCGTCCTGAATCGTATTATTAAATCCGGGAATAACAGGAATCCTTGCAATAGTCGGAATCCCTTCCTTTACCGCAAAACCCATATTTTCCAAAATAGTATCATTGTAAACTCCTGTTTTTTCATAGTGTATGCCGCGATTCCAATGCTTCATATCAAAAAGCAGCAGATCGATATGGCGGATAAAGCTGGCAAAAATTTCATGGGCCGCATATCCGGTAGTCTCAGCCGCGCAGTGGATGCCGCTTTCCCGCGCGCTCGTCAAAAGTTCCTCAGCAAAGGCATGCTGTTGCAGGACTTCTCCTCCAGAAAGGGTGATCCCACCGCCTGATTCCTCATAAAAGCAGCGATCTTTTTCTATTTCTTTCATCACTTCTTCCACTGTCCAGGCCCGGCCGGCCAGCTTCGGATCCCCTGACGCAAGCGCATGTTTTCGAAAACGGTTCTGGGATTCCGGATTGGAGCACCATCGGCAGCTCAGCGGACAGCCGCAGAAAAAGACAGTGGAACGAATCCCCGGTCCATCATTGATGCTGAATTTCTGTATATTAAAGATATATCCCTTTTCATTCATAAATAATAACGCCCTCCTTTCAACGTATTTTATCATGACACAGGCATTCTGTAAATAAGCATTTGAAATAATTTTATTTTCGTATGAAATATATATTGATTTCTTTAATAATTTAGCATATAATCAAAATATAAACTGATAATCCATTATTATGAATTCAGGAGGAATAAAAATGGCAGATCATTTTGGCAAGCTGACGCCCCGAATGAACCATTTTCGGGAAGAATTATTAAATGCACGTCCCTATATCTGTGCAGAAAGAGCTGTTCTGACTACGGAAAGTTATAAACTTCATGCGGATAAACCGACGATACTGAAACGCGCATACATGCTGGAAAATATTCTGGAGCATATGACGATTTATATCGAAGACGATACTCTGCTGGCAGGCAACCAGGCATCCAGTAACCGTTCCGCGCCTATTTTTCCGGAGTACGCGATGGATTGGGTCATCGATGAACTTGATGATTTTGAAAAACGTGACGGAGACGTTTTCTACATCACAGAGGATACAAAGAAGACTCTTCGGGAACTGGCTCCTTACTGGGAGCATAACACCACAAAGGACAGAGGTCTTGCCGCCCTTCCGCCGGAAAGCAGAGTGTACTATGATCTGGGAATCATTAAAGCAGAAGGAAACATCACTTCCGGCGATGCGCATATCGCGGTTGACTATACTGCCGTTATGGGAAAAGGGCTGAAAGATTTTGAGCGGCGCACAGAAGAAGCTGAAGCAAAACTTGATCTGACAGATTACAAGCAGCTTAAGAAATACTATTTCTATGAGGCGATCAAGATTGTCATTCATGCTGTACAGAACTTTGCACTCAGATATGCAGAACTCGCAGAGGAGAAAGCCAAAACCGCAGAGCCAAAGAGAGCCTCAGAACTGCAGGAGATGTCACGTATTTTACGGAAAGTGCCTTATGAAAAAGCAGACACCTTCCATGAGGCAGTACAGTCCCTGTGGCTGGTTCATCTGATCCTTCAGATCGAGTCCAACGGGCATTCTCTGTCCTACGGACGAATGGATCAGTATCTGTATCCTTATTACAAAACCGATCTGGAAAAAGGCATTATCACAGAGGACAGTGCCTGCGAACTTATGACCAACCTGTGGCTGAAGACTTTTACCATTAATAAGATCCGAAGCTGGAGCCACACACAGTTTTCTGCTGGCTCACCGCTGTATCAGAATGTAACGGTGGGTGGCCAGACTCCCGATAAAAAGGACGCAGTCAATCCGATGACTTACCTGATTCTCCGCAGCGTTGCTCAGACGCGGCTTCCGCAGCCGAATCTGACTGTCCGCTATCATGCCGGTCTGGATGATCATTTTATGAATGAGGCGGTAGAGGTTGTCAAGCTCGGCTTTGGTATGCCCGCATTTAACAACGACGAAATTATCATCCCGTCCTTTATCGCGCGCGGCGTAAAAGAGGAAGACGCATATAATTACAGCGCCATCGGCTGTGTGGAAACCGCTGTTCCTGGAAAATGGGGATACCGGTGTACAGGAATGAGCTTTCTGAATTTCCCGAAGTCCTTCCTCATCGCCTTGAATGACGGCGTTGATCCGGCTTCCGGCACAAAGCTGATGGATGGAGTCGGTCACTTTAAGGATATGACCAGCTTTGAACAGGTGAAAGAAGCCTGGGATAAGATCATCAAAGAGTTTACAAGACAAAGCGTCATCATCGAGAACGCCTGCGATATGGTTCTGGAAGAAGATGTGCCGGATGTTTTGTGCTCAGCACTTTGTGAAGACTGCATCGGCAGAGGACTGACGCTGAAGGAAGGCGGTGCTGTCTACGACTTTATCAGTGGTCTTCAGGTCGGCATCGCCAACTTGGCTGATTCCCTTGCCGCAGTCAAAAAGCTTGTATTTGAGGAGAAAAAAATTACCCCTGCACAACTTTGGGATGCTCTGATGTCAGACTTCAAGGGTGAAGAAGGAGAAAGAATCCGTCAACTTCTTCTGAACGAAGCTCCCAAGTACGGCAACGACGATGATTATGTGGATCAGCTCGTGGTAGATGCTTATCAGGTTTACATCGACGAAATCCGCAAATATCCGAATACCCGGTTTGGCAGAGGCCCCATCGGTGGAATCCGATATGCAGGCACTTCCTCTATCTCTGCAAACGTAGGACAGGGAAAAGGAACTCTGGCAACACCGGACGGCCGTCATGCAGGAGAGCCTCTGGCAGAGGGCTGCTCACCCAGTCATTCTATGGATAAATGCGGTCCCACTGCGGTATTTAAATCTGTATCAAAACTGAATACAAAAGAAATTACCGGTGGTGTTCTGCTGAACCAGAAGATTACGCCGCAGCTTTTATCTAAAGACGAAAATAAGGAAAAACTCATTCTTCTGCTGCGTACCTTCTTTAACCGGCTTCACGGATATCATGTACAGTATAATGTAGTATCCCGTGAAACTATGCTGGACGCTCAGGTTCATCCTGAGAAACACCGTGATCTTATTGTTCGTGTAGCTGGCTACAGTGCATTTTTCAATGTATTGTCACGCCAAACACAGGATGATATTATTGCAAGAACCGAACAGACATTTTAATCTATGGCAAAAAAAACTACCCTGGCTGACTAGTTTAGCTGGGGCAGTTTTTTTATCTGGAAATCCGTAAGTACTCTATAAGAAAAAATATCCCTATGACACTTTTTTCAGGTCCTCCACAATCGGCTCGATATATTTTCTGTCAGAAATATCATAAGAAGAGGAGAGCCATTTTATCATCTCTTCTTCCGCCTCCGTCTTCTCTTTCTTTGCCTTCAGCGCTTTCATGAATACTTTCATCATAAGCTTGGACTGCAATCCCATCTTCTCATAACAAAAGCCGCCCGGACAGTAAAAAACCTTTACTCCCGCATATTCTGCCCCGCCGAAATTCTGTTTCAGAAATTCCTGAATCTCCGGACTATCCGCCGGACTTGCTCCCACACAAAAGACAGCCAGCTTTTTATCCTTCCATTTCTCCATATTGGTTTTAAACCAGCCGAGCTTGCTGACGCTTCCAGCACATACCCAGCTGCCAAACACAATCGCCCCATACCCGGACAAATCTCTCTTTCTGGCTTCTGACAGTTCAAAACAGTCCGCATTTGCAGCTTCCGCTATCCACTGGGCATAACGCCTGGTAAAGCCTGTCTGTGAATGGTAAACGACAGCTGTCTTCATTTTCTTTCCATCTCTTTTCCTGCACTTTTATCCCTAGTATTATCCTCAATTTTATCCATAACCTTATCCTGCAGGTTTTCTATTCCGTCATACAGCTTCATCATAAGCCGGAACAGCTGCTGCACTTCCTCATCTGTATATCGTTCAAACAGATATCGCAGTTCTTCCTGATACACGGAAAACTCATTTTGAAAATATTCCTCTGCCTTTTCCGCAGGACAGAGGTACATTGCTCTTGCAGCAGAAGGACTCTGCCGGATCGTAATAAATCCTTTCTTCTCCAGCACATCCGCCAGCTTCTTTATATTCTGGCGGGAACAGCCAAGCATGTCGCCCAGCTGCGTAAAAGTCAGCTGTTCCGGCGACTGTCTGACTATTGACAGCAGCATAAACTGCTTCAGCGATATCTCTGGAATATGGCTGTCAAAAAGAGTCTGCAGTCTGTTTCCGGCAATAAAGAGTGTGCTGAATATTGCTTTCTGCTGATTTTCTCTGGTGCCGGAAAACCGTGTAATCAGCTGCTGTATCTCCCTGTCCTTCATATTTCTTTTCCTCAAATAGGTAACTTGTTTCTTTTTAATTATAGCAACAAGTTGCTTTTCTGTCAATTTCTCATACTCCATATTTCTTTATACAACAAAAAAACCTGCAGGCATTTCTGCCTGCAGATCTCTCCTCTTAACTCCCCGAGTAGGGCTCGAACCTACAACCCCACGGTTAACAGCCGTGTGCTCTACCATTGAGCTATCGAGGATTATCTGGCATAAGTTCTTCCCTTATACCTTCAAAACTATATACTGTCAATCCATTTTCCAAGACTTTTCTTCTATCCTATGACGCTTTGCGCATTCCTGCGCTCTTGGTCAAGCCCTCGACCGATTAGTAACAGTCAGCTCCACACGTTGCCGTGCTTCCACCCCTGCCCTATCTACCTTGT
>CALWBB010000015.1 GCA_944375885.1 uncultured Merdimonas sp. | reverse complement strand
ATCATCCAGGGTTCCGCTCTGAAGGCTCTTGAGGATCCGTCCAGCGAGTGGGGCGACAAGATCATGGAGCTGATGGATGCCGTAGATACCTGGATCCCGGATCCGCAGCGTGCGGTAGATCAGCCGTTCCTGATGCCGGTTGAGGACGTATTCACCATCACCGGACGTGGTACTGTAGCTACCGGCCGTGTAGAGCGTGGTACTCTGCATCTGAATGAGGAAGTTGAGATCGTTGGTATTAAGGAAGATACCCGTAAGACCGTAGTAACCGGTATCGAGATGTTCCGTAAGCTGCTTGACGAGGCTCAGGCTGGTGACAACATCGGAGCTCTGCTTCGTGGCGTTCAGAGAACCGAGATCGAAAGAGGTCAGGTTATCGTTAAGCCGGGCAGCATTACCTGCCACACCAAGTTTACCGCTCAGGTATACGTTCTGACCAAGGACGAGGGTGGCCGTCATACTCCGTTCTTCAACAACTACAGACCGCAGTTCTACTTCCGTACAACGGACGTTACCGGCGTTATCACTCTGCCGGAAGGCACCGAGATGTGCATGCCTGGTGACAACGTAGAGATGACCATCGAGCTGATCCACCCGATCGCTATGGAGCAGGGTCTTACCTTCGCTATCCGTGAGGGCGGCCGTACCGTAGGATCCGGACGTGTAGCTTCCATCATCGAGTAATTTTACGGACAGTAAAAATACGAATATTTCAGACTCCCGGGGAGAATTCTCCCCGGGAGTTTTTTGGTACGTCCCTGGCAATGGAGGGTATTTACTTTCGGGGAAAAGAGCATTATGATGGAGAGGAAGAAAAACGAGGAGGAAAGGCTGTGAAGAAAACATTAGCGGGGGTTATTTTGCTGCTTGCGCTGTCCTCTCTGGCGGGCGGCTGCGGAAAAGAGGCGGAGAATTTAGTGGAAGCTCCGGCAGAAAATCCAGAGGAGGAGAGTGTGGAAGAGGAGCTGCCGGAGGTGCAGGCTTGGGAGGAGGAGCAGGGTTTTTCCTTCGCGGATGTGGCTGACAGAGAATTCTATTTCAGCAGCGGCGTGGGAGGGTGGTATACAGTACTCTGCATCCATGAGGATGGAAGCTTTGACGGATATTTCCGGGACAGCAATATGGGAGAGACCGGAGAAGGATATCCGAACGGCACACTGTATTACAGCGAATTTTCCGGCAGCTTCACAGAACCGGAGAGAGTGGATGACTGGTCGTACCGTTTTCAAATAGAAGAAATCGAATATCCCCTGGGCTTTGGCGAAGAGATAAAAGACGGAATTCTGCATTGCTACGCGACGGCTTACGGCCTGGATGGCGCGGAAGACCTGTATCTGTACCTGCCGGGGAAAAGGACGGCAGAGCTTCCGGAGGAGTATCTGAGCTGGATCAGCTATTACGATCCGGAAAGTGCAGAAAATGAAGAGCTGCCTTTCTATGGATTGTATAATGAAAAGCAACAGGAGGGCTTCTCAAGTTACATTTCTGAACAGGAAGAAGAGATACCTGAGTGGTCACTGCAGATAAAGGAGACGGTTTTGGCGGCAGAGAAGGAGAATGACAGGATTGAGAGCAGGCTCCAGGGAGATGATATGGTGAGCCAGCAGGAGTTGAATCAGATCACCTGGGAAGTATACCAGAACTGGGATAATGCTCTGAATACGGTGTGGGAAATCATGAAGGATAACAAAGATGAGACATTTATGGAGGAACTGACTGAGAAGGAGCGTTACTGGATCCGCAGAAAAGAGGAGTGTATTCAGGAGGCGGGAGCTCCATTTGGAGAAGGCTCCGCAAGGCCTATGGAGGAAAACTCGGAAGCAGCGAAACTGACTAGATACCGGGTCTATGAGCTGGCGGCGGAGGCGGGAGCGCCCATGGAGACACAGCTCATCTACGATGGCCGTTATTTTGACGAGGATATTTACCTGTATTGGACGGGAGAGATTGAGGACGCCTCTTCGCTGACTTACTGTGAAATTCAGATCTACAATGTGACAGACACAAGCTTTGACTTTACTGTAAATGAGCTGGATGCGGAGACGGATGAAAGCACTGAACTTTTGACAGGCACAGCTTTTATCCGATACAATGGTAAGGAAGCTTTTTATGAAGGAGAGGATTTTTCATTTCTCTTCCAGTTTCAGACGGATCCGGAGGTATTTCCCAAGTATTTGTCAGTGGAGGGCTGGGACAAACTGGCGGGAAAGAGCTTTATGAACAAAGACATTCCGGGACACGAGTCCGGCTGAGAAAGCAGAAAGGAAGGATATCATTATGAAAGTCTGTGTACTTTATGACAGCGTGACAGGAAATACAAGGATGCTGGCGGAGGTCATCGAAAAGAAATACGCGGCCCTGCTTGTGGAGAACCCGGCAGAAGCGGACGTGGTCTTCCTGGGCTCCTGGACGGACAAGGGCTCCTTTTCTGAGAAGATGAAGGAGCAGGCAGAGAAAATTCAGGGGAAAAAGGTATTCATTTTCGGAACCTGCGGTTTTGGCGGCAATCCAGAGTATTATGAGAGGCTCTTTGAACGGGCGGCGGCTCTGCTGGATGAAAGCAACACGGTCATCGGCCATTATTACTGCCAGGGAAAGATGCCCATGGCGGTAAAGGAACGCTATGTGTCCATGCTGCGGGAACACCCGGAGGACAAGAAGCTGGAGGCCAGCATTCAGAACTTTGAGGAAGCGCTGTCCCATCCGGATCCGGAGGATCTGGAACGGCTGTCGGAGCTTTTGGACGGGCTGGAACTGGACTGAAGGCGGACAGTCTTTCCAAATGAAGCGGCAGAAGGAGCTGGAATGACAGAAAGAAATACAGGGCTTTCCGCCAACGAGGCGTGGAAGGCCCTTTTTGACAAATACAAAATCGCGGAGGCCGTCGCCAGGGAAGGCGTCTTTCGGATCCGGGCGGATCAGATCCGGGAATTCCGGGAGCCGCGCCTGATGGCCAAGTGGGACAGCTCGGATTCCCTGCCGGAGATTCTGCGGAAGCAGAAAATCAACATTCTGCCGGACAGCCGGACTTCTTATGTGCTGGGCGACTTTCTGCTCTACCAAGAGATCCCTGAGCTTACGGAGCATGTGACCCGGATGGCCCATGTGGACATGCCGGACTACGAATCCATCGACATCCATAATATTAACTCGGAGGCCAACGCCATCCACGGGCTGACGCTCTCAGGCATTCTGGATGATTTTCTGGGGGAGGGAAGGAACGCGGAGACCTTCAATGGCCGGATGGGAACGGGGACCTTTGACTTCCGGGTGGACACGGTCCGGGGCGTCCCGGCGTGGATCCATGTGGAGAACGCTCAGTGCGAGATCGACGGCGGCTTTGAAAACCGCTCTTCGGTGGTGATTATGGAAGCGAAGAACGTGGTCCATAAGGATTTCCATGTGCGTCAGCTCTATTACCCCTACCGGCTCTGGCAGACGAAGGTGCGAAAGCCCATCCGCCTGGTTTTCTGCGTGTACTCCAATATGATTTACCGGCTGTTCGAGTACCGCTTCCGGGACCCGGAGGACTATTCCTCCATCGAGCTGGTGCGGACGAAGAATTATTCCCTGCAGGATACGACCATTTCCCTGGAGGAGCTGAAGGCGGCGCGGCGCGGCACGCCGGTGCGGACGGACGACGCCATGGAGGGGACGAAGATCCCGTTCATCCAGGCCAATTCCATGGAGCGGGTGATTTCGCTTCTGGAGAACCTGTACGAGAATCCCATGACCAGCCAGCAGATCGCGGAGCTGATGGACTTCGATATCCGGCAGTCCGATTATTATTACAACGCGGGCAGATACCTGGGGCTTTTCGAGAAGAAACGGGAAGACGGGCAGGTGCTGACCAGGCTTACGGCTCTGGGCCAGAGGGTGTTCCGTCTGAATTACAAGGAACGGCAGCTGAAGCTGGTGAGCCTGATTCTGGAGCACCAGATTTTCGCGGAGTTTTTCGACCGGATGACTGAGGCGGGAGAGCTCCCGGATCAGACGGACATCGCGGATGAGATGCGCCGCCTGCACGTGTGCGGGGAGGGGCAGATTGTACGGCGGGCCAGCTCTGTGTACCGGTGGCTTGGCTGGATTCTCAATCTGACCAGGCTGTAGGGCGGTTTGGCGTCAGGAGAGATAGGTAATATTTATGCAGATCTAAAATTATATTTTAGATCTGCATAATTTTATCTTGACGAGGGCATCGACTTATGCAATACTAAAATTATATTTTGGATTTGTATAAAATATTTGGATGACACACATGCTATTGGATAGAGGAGGTGCGCGATGTATTACGAGCGGACGATTGAGCCAGTGATAAAAAAGATTACGGAAACCTTTCCGGTGCTGATTGTGACTGGGCCGCGTCAGGTCGGTAAAACCACGCTGCTGACAAGAATGGCCCAAAAGGATCGCAAGATCGTATCTTTGGATAATCCTACGATCCGCGCTTTCGCTAAAAGCGATCCGGAATTGTTTATCCAGCGCTATGCGCCGCCTGTCCTGATTGACGAGGTTCAATACGCTCCTGAGCTTTTCGATTATATCAAAATCTATGTGGATCGGGAAAAGCAGTGCGGCGATTTCTGGCTTACAGGCTCGCAGACCTTTCGGATGATGAAGCATGTGACGGAGTCTCTGGCCGGCCGGGCGGGTATCGTTCAGATGCTGGGCTTAAGCAGCAGTGAGGTAAGAGGGCTGCATTTTTCTCCTTTCCGTGTAGATGTTCCGGAGCTGACGCGGAGGATGGCGCAGACGGCTCCCATGACTCTGCCGGAGATTTTTGAGAGGATATTCAGGGGCTCCATGCCCCGGCTCTATGAAAATCCGGATGTAGACCGGGCGCAATATTATGAATCCTACCTGGAGACCTATATCAGCCGCGATATCAAAGACCTGTCCCAGGTGGCGGATGAAACGGCGTTTTTGAACTTTATGAGCGCAGCCGCCGCCAGGACAGCCACCAATGTAAATTACGAAGCGCTGGCAAACGAAATCGGCATTTCTGCGCCGACGGCAAAGCACTGGCTGTCTGTTCTCGTTTCCTCTGGGATTATAGCGCTCATCCAGCCCTATTCGAACAACGCGCTCAAACGTGTCATCAAAGCTCCCAGGATGTATTTTCTGGATACAGGGCTTTGCGCGCACCTGACCAGATGGAGCAGCGCCGAGACGCTGGAGGCGGGAGCCATGAGCGGCGAATTCTTTGAAACCTGGGTGGTATCGGAGATATACAAAAGCTACCTGAACGCGGGACAGAAACCGCCGCTGTATTTTTACCGGGACAGCAATAAGAAAGAGATCGACGTAATCATTTACCAGGACGGTACGGTCTTTCCTGTGGAGATCAAAAAGAGCTCCGCGCCTAAAAACGCGGTCAGAAACTTTTCGGTTCTCGCCCCGATTGAGAGGGAGCCCAGCGAAGAGGACGCCTTTTCCGGCGCGGTTCATTTAAAGACCGGGATTGGAACGGGAGCCGTCGTCTGTATGGCGCCGGATCTGCTTCCTGTCGATAAGAAGAACTGGTATGTGCCGGCCTGGGTGATCTGAGGTTATGAAATGGTAACGATCTGAGAAATCACACTTTCGCCACAATTCCATCATCAAATGAACATAATTTCTCCCTACAATAGCATTAAGAAATTTTTAAGGAACCGCAGCTGTCAGACGGGGCAGGCTTTGCCGCCGGGCAGCTGCGGCGTCTGGAAAGGAGAAATTATGAAAAAGAAACTTATGTGCGCGCTGGCGGCCCTGGCGCTGACCGTGCTGACGGCGGTATCGCCTCTGACGGCACGGGCGGCAGGAGGTCTGGAGCTTTACACGGACTATCCGGGAATCTCGGTAAAGGCCGGGGACAGCGAGAGTATCGCCATGCATGTATCCAATGAGAGCGGGAGCGCGGTGGAGGCTTCCCTGAACGTGCTGTCCATGCCGGAGGGCTGGACCGGATATTTCAGCGGGAACGGCAGCCAGGTAAGCCGCGTCCATGTGCAGAACGGCGCGGAGGCCGATCTGACCTTCCAGCTGCAGGTTCCGGAGGACGCTGCGGAAGGCTCCTACACGGTACAGCTGCAGACTGTTTCCGATACAGGTCTTACGGACACAGTGGATCTGACCTTTGACATTCAGGAGGTGCAGTACAGCCAGGGAATGCTGGAGACAGAGTACGCCCAGCAGGAGGGGGCTTCCGGAACCAGCTTCACCTTTAATACGACCCTGCTCAACAACAGCGCGGCCGATCAGTCCTACAGCCTGTCGGCGGAGGCTCCCCAGGGCTGGCAGGTATCCTTCCAGCCAAGCGGTGAGAGTACGAATGTGGCCAGCGTGGATGTGGCATCCGCAGGCAGCCAGGGACTGACCGTGAGCGTGACGCCGCCGGAAAACGTGGGGGCAGGCGAGTATACGATTCCCGTCAGCGCCGTTTCCGCCAATGATTCCCTGAGCACAGATCTGAAAATTACCATTACGGGAACCTATTCTCTGGTTCTTTCTACGCCCAACGAGCTTTTGAGCTTCGACGCCCACGCCAACCGGGAATCGGACGTGACGCTGGCGGTGACGAACAACAGCAACGTGGATCTCCAGAATATCACCCTGACCTCCTCCGCGCCCAGCGGCTGGAACGTAAGCTTCGACACCTCGTCCATCGACGTGCTGGAGGCGGGAGCCACCCAGGAGATTACGGCCCATGTGACCCCGGGCGACGCGGCCATGACCGGGGACTATGTGACGACGTTTACAGCCAGCTGCTCAGAGACCAGCGCGGATGCTCAGTTCCGCGTGTCGGTGAAGACTTCAACCGTGTGGGGCGTGGTGGCGGTCGTCATCATCCTGGCCCTGATCGCTGCAGTCGCCGCAGTCTTTAAGAAATACGGCAGACGGTAAAGGCGGTGGCGCGTATGAGTGAGACAATGATTCAGACAGTGGGGCTGACGAAGCGCTACGGAGAGAAGACAGCGGTGAACCAGCTGAATCTGTCCATCAAAAAAGGCGAGGTTTTCGGCCTCCTGGGACCAAACGGCGCCGGGAAGACCACGACCACGCTGATGCTTCTGGGCCTTACGGAGCCCACGGAGGGCTTCGCCACGATCGCCGGAAAGGACTGTACGCGGGATCCCATCGGCGTCAAGCGCAGCGTCGGCTATCTGCCGGACAACGTGGGCTTCTACGGGGATATGACCGGACGGGAAAACCTGTATTTTACCGGGCGGCTGAACGGGCTTTCGGGGGAAACCATCCGGGAGAGGGCAGAGGAGCTTTTGGCCCGGGTGGGCATGACGGACGCGGCAGACCGGAAGACAAAGACCTATTCCCGCGGCATGAAGCAGAGACTTGGCATCGCCGATGTGCTGCTTAAAGATCCGGAGGTCGTCATCATGGATGAGCCGACCCTTGGCATCGACCCCCAGGGTATGCGGGAGCTGCTGTCCCTGATCCGGGAGCTTTCGGAGAAGGACGGCCGGACGATCCTGCTTTCCTCCCATCAGCTGTACCAGGTGCAGCAGATCTGCGACCGGGTGGGCATCTTCGTAAACGGCAGCCTGATCGCCTGCGGAACCATTTCCGAGCTGGGAAAACGGATGGAGCGGGAAGGAAAATATACGCTGGAGCTGTCCGCAGAGCCGGACAACGGGGCGCTTGCCAGCATCCTTTCGCGCATCGAGGGCGCGGACAGGGTGGAACGGGAGGGCGGCAGAGTTCTTCTGCACTCCCGGGAGGATATCAGAAGACGGGTGACCATGGAGCTGACAGCGAACGGCTATACGCTCCTGGAGCTTCACCAGAAAGGAGGAGATCTGGATGAAATCTACAGCCGGTATTTTGAAAAAGCCGAGCGGGAACAGCAGCAGAAGGAATCTCAGAAGCATCACGCTCTGGCAGGACTTAAAAAAGGCCTTCGGTCTGGACAGTGAGGGCCTGGCGGGCCTTAAGGCCCTGTACCGCAAGGAGATGATGGACAATATCCGGAGCCGCCGCTTCCTGGTGATTCTGGTTCTGATCGTCGTCACCAGCTACGCCAGCCTCTACGGGGCGCTGACTGGCCTGGCCTCCTCAGGCGAGACAGATTATCTCTTCCTGGCCCTGTACACCACGAGCGGCAGCTCGATTCCTTCCTTCATGTCCTTCATCGCCCTGCTTGGCCCCTTTGTGGGAATCATTCTGGGCTTTGACGGGATTACGGGGGAGAAATCGGAGCGGACTTTGTACCGCATCGCGGCCCAGCCCATTTACCGGGATTCGATTATCAACGGGAAATTTTTGGCTGGCACCGCCCTCATTTTCCTCATGGTGTTCACGATGGGGATTTCCATCGGAGCCGTGGGCCTTCTGGCCACGGGAATCCCGCCAAGCCTGGAGGAGCTGGGCAGGGTGCTGGTGTACCTTCTGTTCACCTCCATTTACATCTGCTTCTGGCTGGGGCTGTCCTTATGGTTCTCGGTCGTCTGCAAGAACGCGGCGGCTTCCGCCATGGCGGCCATCGGCGTGTGGATCGTCTGCGCCCTGTTCATGGGGCTGATAGCCGGAATCATCGCGAACCTGATCTATCCGATGAACAATGACTACCAGGCCCTGATGAATTCCATGGGCAACTACACGCTGGAGCTTGGCATCAACCGGATTTCGCCCTATTACCTGTACAGCGAGGCGGCCTCCACCATCATGAACCCCAGCGTCCGGGCTGTGAACGTGATCACGGTGGAATCCCTGTCCGGGGCCATCAGCGGATACTTAAGCCTGGGGCAGAGCCTCCTTCTGGTATGGCCGCACCTGGCAGGCCTCGCCGCCCTGATGCTGGCGACCTTCGCAGGATCGTACATCTGCTTTATGCGCCAGGAGATCCGCTCGAAGTAAATGCCCATATAAATCCGCAATATAAAAGAAGTTCAACAGGTTTTGCGATTATAAACCGCAAAATCTGTTGAACTTCTCTGCGTTTTGGGGTATATAAGACGATGCACGCCGCAGACTTCCTGCTCAGTTCAGAATACTGAAATATAAGCCTGCTCATTTCCCGGATCCTGCATTTTGACATAAAAACAGAAAAAATTGCGGATTGTGCAGTTTAGACGATAAAAATTATCGAAAAGAAAAAGAAAATAATAAAATTTATACAGAATGCATAAATCGAACATGTGAAAGACTGAAAATGCTTGCAAATTTCCCAAATATGTCCTATACTGATACCAGCAATATGTTGCGGGGGAATGGAATTTTTTGGACAGCAGGTTTCCTGCTCAGAAGAGGGAACATTATGGCGGGCTTGAAGATACACGTAATGAAGACAGTGTCCGAGGGGACGAAAGAGATTATCATACGCCGTGCGAGGATGGACGGGCTCCGTGAGCTTTTCCAGACTCACGCGGCGCTTGCGTTGTGCAATGGAAACGTGTGCGATCTGATCTACGCCAGCGACCTGGCCCAGAAGACCTCGGAGGTGGAGGTCTTCGAGATCAGCGGGAACTGTCCCCAGCACCTGACCTGCCTGGCGATTCTGGGAAGCGCCGCGGCTGTGGACGAGGCGGTAGAGAGAATACGAAGCGAACTGGGAGGCTGAAAAACCTCCGGGAGCGGACGACAAGGAGGGATAGACTTGGAGAGCTATTATGTGAAACCGAAGATTTACATGGACCGGGAGGGCCTGCGGGAGATCCTGAAGGGAGTGTCACGGGCCTTCATTGTGACAGACCGGTTCATGCATGAGAGCGGAAAGGTCAGCTATCTGACGGATCCCATGGATCAGATGGGAATTTCCTATGAGATCTTTTCCGAGATCAAGCCGGACCCGGACATCGCGACGGTGACGAAGGGCATCGGCAGGCTGACGGACTTTAAGGCAGAGGCGCTGCTGGCCCTCGGCGGAGGCTCCGCCATCGACGCGGCCAAGGCCATGAATTATCTAGCCGCAAGACAGGGGATCCTGTCCCGCTGCACCTTCGTGGCGGTTCCCACCACCAGCGGCACAGGAAGCGAGGTCACGAGCTTCGCGGTGATCTCCGATCCGGAGAAATCGGCCAAGTATCCGCTGATTTCCGATAAGATGCTGCCGGACGCGGCCCTTCTGGACGCGGAGCTTACGAAGACAGTGCCGCCGGCGATTACGGCGGATACGGGTATCGACGTACTGACCCACGCCATAGAGGCCTTTGTGTCGGTGAAAGCCAACGACTTTACGGACGGGGCGGCGGAGAAGGCCATCAAGCTGGTGCGGAGCAACCTGATGCGGGCCTATAAGAACCCGGACGATATGCGGGCGCGCCAGAAGATGCACCACGCCTCCTGCCTGGCAGGTATGGCGTTCAACAACGCGGGCCTGGGCATCAACCACAGCATGGCCCACACGCTGGGCGGACATTTCCATATTCCGCATGGACGGGCCAACGGCATCCTGCTTCCCTACGTCATGAGTTTTAACGCGGGCTGCCGCGACAAGCTGACGCCCACCGCGAACCGCTACGCGAGAATCGCCCGGTGCTGCTGGCTGGAGGGGGCGAGCATGAGGCAGAGCGCCTTTAACGTGATCCGCACCACGAAGCAGCTGGTCCATCAGCTGAAGATTCCCACCAGCATCGCGGAGGCAGGCGTCTCCAGGGAGGACTTTATGGGAGTCCTCGACGAGATGGTGGAGGCGGCCCTGAATGATTCCTGCACCCCCACGAATCCCAGACAGCCCACGCCGGAGCAGTTAAGAGAACTGTTCCTGGAGGCCTATGAGGGAAGAAGAATCTAAGAAAGACAGGGAGGAAGCCTGATGTTTGGAGAAGAGCATAAGGAACGAATCATACAGGAATTTGTGCCCGGCAAGCAGGTGACCCTGGCCCATGTGATACCCCATCCCGTGGAGGAACTGTACGCGAAGATGGGGCTGATAGACGGAAACGGAGCCATCGGAATTTTCACGATCACCCCCAGCGAGGCGGCGATCATCGCGGCCGACGTGGCCAGCAAGGCTGCCGGCATCCAGATAGGCTTCGTGGACCGCTTCAACGGCTCGCTGATTATCACCGGAGAGGTGGCCGACGTGGAGGCGGCCCTCCACGACGTCATGAAGGTGCTCTGCGACAATATGGGCTTCGCCCGGGCGCCGATTACACGTTCCTGAGGCGGTAAGAGATGAAGAAACGGATTATTCTGATTGGCCGGTCCATGGCGGGCAAGACGACGCTCATCCAGTACCTGACCAACAGCGAGCTGAAATACCGGAAGACCCAGACCATAGAGATTATCAATCAGAACATGATTGACACGCCGGGGGAGTACCTGGAGCGCACCGCGTACCGGGGAGCCCTTGTGGTATCGGCGGCGGACGCCGACTGCATCGTGCTGGTGCAGGACGCGGGAGAGCATGGGACCATGTTCCCGCCCGGCTACGCGAGCACCTTCGCAAAGCCCTGTATCGGCGTGGTGACCAAGAGCGATAGGGCATCCGAAAAGGAAATCGAGGACGCCAAAAAGTATCTGAAGGCGGCGGGGGCGAAGGAGCTCTTCGTGACCAGCAGCTATGAAGGGACGGGCTTTCAGGAATTTCTCGATTATTTTGACGGAGAGTCATAAGGCATGAAGGAGACGATTTTAAGCGTAGGAATTGATATCGGGACCTCCACGACCCAGCTGATTTTCAGCCGGCTGACCATTGAGAACCTGGCCAGCAGCTATATGGTTCCCCGCATCCGGATTGTAGACAAGGAGGTCACCTACCGAAGCGAGATCTATTTCACGCCGCTTCTGTCCCAGACAGAGATCGACGCGGAGAAGGTGAAGGGGATCATCGAGCGGGAATACCGAAAGGCGGGCATGAAGCCGGAGGATCTGCAGACGGGGGCGGTGATCATCACGGGAGAGACGGCCCGCAAGCAGAACGCCAACAGCGTGCTTGCGTCTTTGAGCAGCATGGCCGGCGATTTCGTGGTGGCGACGGCAGGGCCGGATCTGGAGTCGGTGCTTTCGGCCAAAGGGGCGGGAGCGGACCGGATTTCCGAGGAAAAGCGGATCGCCGTGGCGAATATCGACATCGGCGGCGGCACCAGCAATATCGCCCTGTTCCAGAAGGGAAGCTTAAAGGGCACCAGCTGCCTTGATATCGGCGGACGCCTGATCAAGGTGGAGAACGGCAGGATCAGCTATATCTATCCGAAGATCCAGAAGCTGGCTGAGCGGCACGGCATCCGCATCGCGGTGGGGGACCGGGCCGACGAAAGCACTCTTTACCGGGTGTGTGAGCACATGGCGGATCAGCTGGCCATGGCGGTGCACGTCATGGAGCCGGACGAGCTGCACGAGGGCCTCTATACCAACGACGGCCGTCCGCTGACCGCAGAGCCAAGGGCCGCGGGCCTTACCTATTCGGGCGGAGTCGCCAGCTGCTATTACAACGGGGAGCCGGGAAATGTCTTCGAGTACGGGGACGTGGGCGTGCTTCTCGCCAGGGCGGTGAAGAACAACGCGGCCCTGAAAACCATTACGACGTATCCCGCGGCGGAGACCATCCGCGCGACGGTGGTAGGCGCGGGTACCCACACTACAAATGTTAGCGGCAGCACCATCAGCTACACCAGCGGGAAGCTGCCCATAAAAAACATTCCGGTTCTGAAAATCTCCGAGGAGGAGGAGCAGGAGCCGGCCATGTTCCGGGACGCCATCCGAAGAAAGCTCAAGCTTTACGAGGGGGAGAACGGACTGGAACAGGTTGCCATCGTATTTTCCGGAAAATATCATACCACCTTTGCGCAGCTCCAGGAGCTTTCCCGGACCATCGCAGAGGGGGCGGACGAGGTGATTGCCGGACCCCATCCGCTGATCCTGGTGATTGAGAATGATATTGCCAAAGCGCTGGGGAACGCCCTCAATGTGCTTCTCATGCGGAAAAAGGATATCATCTGCATCGACGGTATTTTCGCGAACGACGGCGACTACATCGACATCGGCGAACCCGTGGCCCAGGGGCGCGTGGTTCCGGTAGTGACAAAAACTCTGATATTCAATACATGAAAAAGGAGAGTGAAAAGGTTGATTTTAAAGACAAAGTTATTCGGCAAAGTGTATGAGTTCAAATCTCTTCGTGAAGTCATGGCGAAGGCCAACGAAGAAAAGTCCGGCGACAAGCTGGCGGGCATCGCGGCTGAGTCGGCGGAGGAGAGAGTAGCCGCAAAGGTGGTCCTTTCCCACATTACCCTCCAGGATCTGAGGAACAATCCGGCTGTTCCCTATGAAGAGGACGAAGTGACCCGTATTATCCAGGACGGAGTCAACGAGACCATCTACAACGAGCACAAAAACAAGACAGTTGCTGAATTCCGCGAGTGGCTGCTGGACGAGGGAACGACAAGCGATATGATAAGACGCGCTTCCCGCGGCCTGACCAGCGAGATGGTAGCGGCTGTCTGCAAGCTGATGACGAATCTGGACCTGATCTATGCGGCAAGAAAGATGCGCGTATCAGCTCACTGCAACACGACGATCGGTCTGCCGGGCACCTTTTCTTCCCGTCTGCAGCCCAACCACACCACAGACGATCCCAAGGGCATCATGGCTTCCGTCATGGAGGGCTTAAGCCTTGGCTGCGGCGACGCCGTCATCGGACTGAATCCGGTAGACGACTCTGTGGAGAGCGTTGCCAGAATCTTAAGAAGCTTTGATGAATTTAAGAATAAATGGGAGGTTCCCACCCAGATCTGCGTGCTGGCCCACGTGACCACCCAGATGGAGGCCATGGATAAGCTGGGCGCTCCCATCGACCTGATGTTCCAGTCCATCGCGGGCTCCCAGAAGGGCAACGAGGCCTTCGGCCTGACCGCTTCCATGCTGGACGAGGGACGCGATATGATGCTTCACAAGGCCACCAGCACAGGCCCCAACGTGATGTACTTCGAGACCGGCCAGGGCTCCGAGCTTTCCTCGGACGCGCACAACGGCTGGGATCAGGTGACCATGGAGGCACGCTGCTACGGCTTCGCGAAGAGGTACCAGCCCTTCCTGATCAACACCGTAGTAGGCTTCATCGGACCGGAGTACCTGTATGATTCCAAGCAGGTTATCCGCGCCGGGCTTGAGGACCATTTCATGGGCAAGCTGACCGGAGTTCCGATGGGCTGCGACGCCTGCTACACGAACCATATGAAGGCAGATCAGAACGACATCGAGAACCTGGCGACCCTGCTTGTAGCCGCAGGCTGCAACTACATCATGGGCGTGCCCCAGGGCGACGACTGCATGCTGATGTACCAGTGTACCGGTTATCATGAGGCGGCAAGCCTGCGCGAGATCTTCGGCCTGCGCCCGATCAAGGAATTTGATCAGTGGCTGGAGAAGATGGGCTTCTCTGAGAACGGAAAGCTGACTCCGCTGGCTGGCGACGCGTCTGTATTCATGAAATAAACAGGAGGTGAATGGCTTTGGTGAGCGAAAAGGATTTAAGAGATATTATTGCACAGGTGCTTACTGAGATGAATGTGGGACAGGACGGAGGCTCTGCTGCCTCTTCCGGATCAGCCGCGAAGGCGGACTGCCAGACCACGATTGAGGACGGCTGCTGGGACGACGTGGCAGCGGTGGATTTAAGAACCCAGTACCTGGTAGAGAATCCCGTGAACAGGGACGCCTATTATGATTTGAAGCAGTACGCTCCCTGCCGTCTGGGAATCGGCAAGGCGGGCGCCCGCTATAAGACCCTTCCGGTTCTGGAGTTCCGGGCAGCGCATTCCGCCGCGCAGGACGCCGTATTCTCCGATGTGGACCAGGATTTCGTGGATAAGATGGGCCTCTTTACGGTACAGACCAAGTGCGACTGCAAGGATACCTACCTGACCCGTCCGGACCTGGGAAGAGTCTTAAGCGACGAGGCTGCTGCCACAATCAAAGAAAAATGCAAGAAGAACCCGAAGGTTCAGATTTATGTGTCTGACGGCTTAAGCTCTGCGGCTATCGCCGCCAACGTGGGAGACGTGCTCCCGGCTATCGAGCAGGGCCTGAAGAGCTACGGCATCGATTACGGAACTCCGTTCTTCCTGAAGTACGGACGCGTGGGCGCCATGGATCAGGTGTCCGAGATTACCGGGGCCGAAGTGACCTGCGTGCTGATCGGCGAGCGTCCCGGCCTGATTACGGCAGAATCCATGTCCGCGTACCTCGCCTACAAGGCGACCGTGGGAATGCCTGAGGCGAGAAGAACCGTTGTCTCCAATATCCATAAGGATGGAACGATCCCCACGGAGGCAGGCGCTCATATCGCTGATATTATCAAGAAGATTCTGGATGCAAAGGCCAGCGGAACCGATTTAAAACTTTAATTCATGAACGGAGGTCAATAAAATGAAACGTGATCCTATTCAAGCAAACGTACTTGCGACGAAACTGATTCCAAACGTAAGCCCGGGAATGGCGAAAGAGCTGAATCTGAAGCCGGAGCAGAGATCCCTGGCGCTGATCACGGCAGACTGCGATGACGTTACCTATACAGCCCTCGACGAGGCGACCAAGAAGGCGGACGTGCAGGTGGTATACGCGAAGAGCTTTTACGGCGGCGCGGCGAACGCGAACACGAAGCTGGCCGGAGAAATCATCGGTATACTGGCAGGCCCGAATCCCGCTGAGGTAAAGAGCGGACTGGAGGCAGCCGTGGATATGATTGAGAACCAGGCGCACTTTATTTCCGCCAATGACGACGACACCATCTGCTATTACGCTCACTGCATTTCCCGTACAGGCTCCTACCTGTCCGAGGGCGCAGGCATCGAGGAGGGCGAGGCCCTGGCGTACCTGATCGCTCCGCCTCTGGAGGCGATGTACGGCGTGGATGCGGCCCTGAAGGCAGCTGACGTAAAGATGTGCGTTCTGTACGCCCCGCCCTCTGAGACGAACTTCGGCGGCGCTCTTCTGACCGGCAGCCAGTCCGCGTGCAAGGCGGCCTGCGACGCGTTTGCCCAGGCTGTGGAATTCGTAGCTGACAATCCGATCGAATAAGGAAGCGGCCAGTTGGGATAACGGCAGAGGTACTGTATGAAAGCATTGGGTATGATTGAGGTATATGGTTACCTTACAGCAGTAGAAGCTCTGGACAGCGCGCTGAAGGCGGCGAACGTTACCCGGCTCGATGTGGTGAAGGTCAGAGGAGGTCTGGTCACGGTGCTGGTGGAGGGCGACGTGGGAGCCGTGAAGGCAGCCATGGACGCGTCCGCGGCCGCGGCGGAGCGAATCGGGACCGTAGTGAGCGTACATGTGATCCCGCGTCCGGCGTCTGACGTGGAACGGATGCTGAAAGGGCCGGGCGGCGGTTCGAAGGCGGATCCGCCGAAGGCAGAACCGGAACCAAAAGAACCGGAACCAAAAGAGCCGGAACCGGAGGAGCTAAAGGCCGAGGAACCGGAGGCTGAGCAGCCGGAAGCGGATTTGGAGCCTGAGACGCCCGAACCGGAACCAGAACCGGAAGCTCCGGAGCCGGAAAAGCCTGCACAGGCAGTGATGCCGGAACCCGCAGGACCGGAAAGAAAACCGGAGGCGGGAAAGGCTGCGGCCGTGACGCCGGAGGAGATGAAGGCCATGAGCGTGGACGGACTGCGCAGGCTGGCCAGAGAGCTGGAGATCCCCAGCATGACCCGCGCTGAGATCCGTTACGCCAAGAAACAGGAGCTGATTCAGAAGATAACAGAATTCATAGACAGTTAGACAGGAGATTGACACATGCAGTTATATGATAAGGATCTGTTGTCAGTTCAGGAAGTGCGCGAGCTGGTAGAGCGTGCCAAGGCGGCCCAGCAGGAGCTGAGCGAAAAGAGTCAGCAGGAGGTGGACGCCATTGTGAAGTCCATCGCAGACGCAGGCGTGCGCAACGCCCGCCGTCTGGCGAAGCTGGCCCACGAGGAAACCGGTTTTGGCGTGGAAGCTGACAAGGTAATTAAGAACGTATTTGCCAGCCGGGATGTGTATGAGCACATCAAGGACATGAAGACCATCGGAGAGCTGGGAAGGGACGAGGAAAGGAAGATCCGCACCATTGCGGTTCCCGTAGGCGTCATCGCGGGACTGATTCCCTCCACGAACCCCACCTCCACCGCTCTCTACAAATCAGAGATCGCCATCAAGGCCGGCAATGCGATTGTATTTTCACCCCATCCGAATGCGCGCAACTGCATTCTGGAGACGGTAAAGGTAATCCGTCAGGCCATCGTGGAGGCGGGCGGCAATGAGGACCTGGTGTCCTGCATTACCATCCCCACCCTGCAGGCTACGGACAATCTGATGCGGCACGCGGACGTGTCGATGATTCTGGCCACCGGAGGAAGCGCCATGGTACGGGCGGCTTACTCCTCGGGCACGCCGGCCATCGGCGTGGGACCAGGCAACGGTCCGGCCTATATTGAGAAGACGGCGGATCTGCCCCTGGCAGTGAAGCGCATTATTGATTCCAAGACCTTTGACAACGGCACCATCTGCGCCTCCGAGCAGTCCGTAGTCTGCGACACGGCTATGGAGCCTGCGGTGCGGGCAGAGATGGAGCGTCAGGGAGCTTACTTCCTGACAGACGAGCAGATAGCCAAACTGGGCGGTTTTATCTTAAGAGCCAACGGCACCATGAATCCCATGATCGTGGGAAAGAGCGCGGCGGTGATCGCGGAGCTTGCAGGCATCGAGATTCCGGCGGGCACCAAGGTGCTGGTAGCCCGGGAGACCGGCATTGGACGGGGACATCCCTACTCCAACGAGAAGCTGGCGCCGATTCTGGCGTTCTACACGGCGGAGAGCTACGTGGAGGTCTGCGAGCTCTGCGTGGAGATCCTTCACTATGAGGGAGCCGGACACACCTTCTCCATTCACACGAAGGACAGCGCCATGGTGGATTACTTCGCGAAACGGATCCCAGCTTCGAGAATCGTCGTGAATACCCCCAGCGCTCTGGGCGGAATCGGAGGGACGACGGCCCTGATGCCGGCGCTGACCTTGGGCTGCGGAGCCATCGGAGGAAGCGCGACCTCAGAGAACGTGGGGCCGATGAACCTTCTGAACCTGCGCTATGTGGCGGAGGGACTGCAGGAGATTGAGGAGATCAAGGCGGGGCTTCCCGACTGCTCCGAGGGCATCTGCAAGGTGCAGAAACTGAATTTGAATGATGTCGATGTAGACGCGCTGGTGAGCGAAATCGTGAGACGGCTTCGTTCCATCTAGCAGATAGGAGGAAAAAGAAATGGCAGCACAGCAGGCATTGGGAATGATTGAGACGAAGGGCCTTGTGGCTTCCATCGAGGCGGCAGACGCCATGGTTAAGGCGGCGAATGTCACCCTGATTGGAAAGGAGCACGTAGGCGGCGGTCTGGTAACGGTAATGGTAAGAGGGGACGTAGGAGCCGTGAAGGCGGCTACGGACGCGGGAGCGGCAGCGGCAGAGCGCGTAGGCGAGCTGATCTCCGTTCACGTCATTCCGAGACCTCACGACGAGGTGGAGGGAATCCTTCCGAAGCTGGGATAGTCAAATACCCCCGGAACAGCATAGTTTAGCTTAGAAAAATCAGTAGATAGGAGGAAAAAGAAATGGCAGCACAGCAGGCATTGGGAATGATTGAGACGAAAGGTCTTGTAGCTTCCATTGAGGCGGCAGATGCCATGGTAAAGGCGGCAAATGTGACGCTGATTGGAAAGGAGCACGTAGGCGGCGGTCTTGTGACTGTGATGGTAAGAGGAGACGTAGGAGCCGTGAAGGCGGCTACGGACGCGGGAGCGGCAGCGGCAGAGCGCGTAGGCGAGCTGATCTCCGTTCACGTTATTCCGAGGCCTCATGAAGAGGTGGAGGCAATTCTGCCGTCCTTATCTTAAGACAACTGCTCCGGCCGCCGGTCGGAACCGGCGGCCGGGATGCCGAAAGGATAAGGAGGTGGCTTTGCTGCGATGAAGGTAATTACAGAGGCGATTCTGCGGGATGAGTTAAGAGCTGACAGACCGGAGGTCTATGTGATTCCGGAGGGAAAGATCCTTTCGCCGGCGGCGAGAGAGTATCTGCAGCAGTGCAAGATTAAAATCGTCAAGGAAAATGAAAAGCCGCGTCCGAAGAAGACGCTGCAGGTGACAGCCACAGAGGTGCCGGGAATTCCCGAATCGGCGGCGCCGGCTCAAAAGGAAAACCAGAGCCAGCCGAAGCCCAAGTATGTGGACGACGCCACAGGGGCGTTTTACTACGAGAAGCCCGAGCATATGACGCAGCTTCACGGGAATGTGCTGGTGAACAAGAACGACGACCGGATCCTGTTCCGCGGAAAGCTGGACAGCCTGGAGGCGCTGTTTGTTCTCGATCAGACGATTTTCGCGGAGATGGGCGAGAGCCAGGAGCTCCTGGGCGATCTGGAAGACATCCTGATCAGCATCCGGGAGATGATGCGCTGCGACGTACTGGATGAGCCCTTCCGGCGCGAGACGATGATTGGTCTGAACCATGCGGAGCTTCGGGATCATTCCCATCATCCGATGAAATATTACAAGGTAAAGCAGATGGTGCTTCCCAACTATACGCTGGGAAAGACCTACGCGATGCTGAATCAGCTGCGGACGGCGGTCCGCGAGACAGAAGTCAGCGCAGTGACAGCCTTTTATACAGGAAAGAAATGCGAGCGCCCGGACATTGTGGAGGAGCTGAACCGCATGTCCAGCGCCATGCATATTATCATGTGCAAATATCTGGCCATGCTCCAGAGTAAGGAGGCGTGATGAAGCAGGTGATTGACAGGGTCGTGGATTCCATTCTGGACAGCGGCCTGGTGGAGGTAGAGGTATCCGCCCGTCATGTGCATCTGACGCAGGAGGACGTGGAGAAGCTGTTCGGGAAGGGGGCGGTGCTTCATGAGAAGCGCGCGCTGTCCCAGAAAGGACAGTACCTGTCCGAGGAGCGGGTCACGATCATCGGGCCGAAGGGCCGGATGGAGCGGGTGGCCGTGCTGGGGCCCGTCCGGAAGGCGACCCAGGTGGAGCTGTCCATGAGCGACTGCTTCGCCCTGGGGGTGAAGGCTCCGGTGCGGGAATCCGGCGATCTGCGGGGAGCAGGCGATATCGTCATCGAGGGACCGGAAGGCACGCTGGACGCGAAGGGCTCCGTCATCGTGGCCCGCGCCCATGTGCATGTGCCCCCGGAGGTGGCTTTAAGGCTTAAGCTTCAGGATAAGGAGCGTGTCAGCGTCCAGATTATCAGCGAGCGGCCGGTGACCTTCGACAACGTGGTGATCCGCGTGAACAGCGAGTTCCGCTTCAAGATGCACATCGATTTCGACGAGGCCAACGCGGCCCTGGTAAGCGGTTTTACATTAGGAAAAATAATCAGGCAGGAGCGGCAGTAAATGGACATTGAGCGGGTAGAAGCCTTTATGAAACGGGTAGAGCAGTCGGAGCAGGAGACCTTTGCTCCGGTGGGCCAGAAGCTGAAGGTGGGAGTGGATCTGGGTACGGCGTACATCGTGCTGGTGGTGCTGGACGAGGAAAACAACCCCGTGGCCTGTGAGAAGCAGGCGGCTGATGTGCTGCGGGACGGGGTAGTGGTAGACTATCTGGGAGCCCTGCGCATCGTAAAGGAGCTGAAGGCGAAGCTGGAGAAACGGATTGGACGGGAGCTTGTGAACTGTGCCATCGCCATGCCGGCGGGCACGGAGAGCAGCGTGAAGACCCATCAGTACGTGGCGGAGGGCGCCGACCTGGAGGTTACGGCAGTTCTGGATGAGCCCAGCGCGGCCAATGCGGTGTACCAGATTTCCGACGGCGTCATCGTGGATATCGGCGGAGGAACCACAGGTCTTGCGATTCTGCACGGCGGGAAGGTGACGGAGATCGCCGACGAGCCTACGGGCGGCACGCACCTGACGCTGGTGCTGGCGGGCAATTACCATATCCCCTTTGCCGAGGCGGAAAAGATCAAGCAGGACTACTCCAGACACAGGGAAATCCTTCCCGTGCTGAAGCCGGTGATTGAAAAGATGGCTTCCATCATCCGGAAAAACGTCAATCCGGAGGAGATCGACACCATTTACCTGTGCGGCGGAACCTGCTGCCTGACGGGGATGGAGACGGTGATTGAAAAGGAGACCGGAATTCATACCGTGAAGCCGGCGAATCCGTTCCTGGTGACCCCGGCGGGCATCGCGATGAACTGTATTGTATAAGATAAAATTGTAAGATTGTAAGAAGGTAAAGAAAAGTAACCTGCAGAAAGGAGGGAAGTGCGTGGAGCTGGATGCATTGATTGGCGAGATCTGCACAAGAGTGCAGCAGCGGATGCAGGAGCTGGAAGGCGGCGCGGACGGGGATAAGGAAGCCCCGAAGACCTGCGGCGCGTCACAGGATCCGGCGGCAGCGGCGGAGGATAAGCCGGGCCTTCTGATTCTGACGCAGGAGCATGGAACGCTCTGCCATCCGGCGCTGGAAAGCAGCGAGCTGAAAGAGTGCTACCGCACAGACTGTGCGCTGCTCATGGAGTATCAGTGCGATGTGGAGCGGTATGAAGGCGTCATCGCCTATACGCTGACGAACGAAGCCCTGGGAAAGCTGGCAAACGGCATCTTCGACGACGATTATACCCGGGCCTTCGGAAAAGCACTTCTCCTGGGAAAGCAGATTTTTGTTCCTGAGGAAGAGGTGGAGCTGTACCGGTACCGGGAGACGGCGCCGGCGGGCTACTTCGGACGGCTGGAGGAGAATCTGAAGTTTCTTGAAGAGAACGGAGTGAGGATCGTACCGGCCGCGGCTCTGGTGCAGACGGTTCTGGACGGCGGCTGTGAGAAGGCCTGCTGCAAGGAAGCGGAGCAGAAGAAAGAAGAAAAGCTTCTGCGTCTGGATAAGAAGGTCGTCACGGAACGGGATCTGATCAGCGCGAAGGAGGAAAAAGCTACCTGCGTGCTGGTGGGAAGGAAAGCGATTCTGACCGATTTGGCGAAGGACTACGCGAAGCGGCACGGAATCGAACTGAAACGGGAAGACGCCTGTGCTTCCGGGAAAGGGGCATAAGCAATGAAAATAGGAAGAGTAATCGGAAATATCTGGGCCACGAGGAAGGACGAGCGGCTGGCAGGCCTGAAGCTTCTGGTGATACAGCCTCTCGATCTTCTGAAGGACAGTCCGGTAGAACATCCCATCGTTGCGGCTGACATCATCGGAGCGGGCGTAGGAGAAAAGGTGCTCTACGTGGGCGGAAGCTCGGCGCGAAGCGCGGCCGGCTCCCGGGACATCCCCGTGGACGCCACAGTAGTAGGAATTGTGGACGATCAGGAGATCGACGAATCTCTGGCATAGGATGGGCGGTGACAATATGGGCATGGTAGAAGCCATTCAGAAGGCTGGAGTCGTGGGAGCCGGCGGAGCCGGTTTCCCCACACATGTAAAGCTGAACGCGAAAGCGGAATATCTGATCATCAACGCGGCGGAATGCGAGCCGCTGATTGAGACGGATAAATATCTGTGCCGGACCTTTCCGGAACGTATCGTGTCCACGGTGCTGAAAATGAAGGAGCACCTGGGCGCCGCCCATGCAGTGATCGCGCTGAAGGGCAAATACATAAAAGAAATCGAGGCCCTGGAGCAGGCCATAACGGCGGCCGGGGCGGATGTGGAAATTTTTAAGATGCGCGCCTACTATCCGGCGGGCGATGAGCAGGTGCTGGTGCACCAGGTGACAGGAAGAGTCGTGCCGGAGCGGGGACTGCCGCTGAATGTGGGCTGCGTGGTAGAGAACGTGGGAACGGTGCTTTCCATCGCCGACGCTCTGGAAGATAAGCCGGTGCAGGAAAAATACCTGTCCGTGACCGGAGCGGTGAAGAAGCCTGTGATGTGCCTGGCGCCTCTGGGGACCCCGATCCGGGAGGTCCTGGCGAAGGCAGAGCTTCTGGTGAAGCGGTACGCCGTCATCATGGGCGGCCCCATGATGGGCAAGATGCTGTCCGATGAGGCGGCCATCGATCAGGCGGTGGTGACGAAGACCACGGGCAATCTGCTGGTGCTGCCGGAGGATCACTATCTGGTGAGAAGGGCGGTCCGCCCGGTCAGCCAGATGATGCGCCAGGCGGCGACGGCCTGTCTCCAGTGCAGGGCCTGTACGGACCTCTGTCCCAGATCGCTTCTGGGCCATCATGTGGAGCCCCATATGGTGATGCGGTCCATCTGGCGCAAGGATTCCATCACGGATCCGGCAGAATTTGAGCGGGCCTTAGGAAGCGCGGTCAACTGCAGCAGCTGCGGTACCTGCGAGATGTTCTCCTGTCCCATGGGCCTGTCTCCGAGAAAGATGAACGACTACGCGAAGACGCTCTTGAGAGAGCGGGGAATCCAGCCGGAGAAGAACCAGAATCCGGCGGCCAGCGGCGAGATAGAGCACCGCAGGATTCCGACGGAGCGGCTGATCGCCAGACTGGGGCTTTCAGCTTATGTATATCACGGAGATCTGGAGCTTTACCGGGTGGAGCCGGAGGAGGTCTTCGTCCCGATGTCGCAGCATATCGGAAAGCCGGCGGTGCCGGCGGTATCCGAAGGCGATACGGTGAAGGCCGGAGATCTGGCGGGAGCCGCGGCGGAAGGCCTGTCGGCAAATATTTATACGGGACTTGGCGGAACGGTCACGGAGGTGACGCCCCAGGGCATCCGGATCAGAAGAAGGGAGGCGTAAGGCATGGGAAAGGCAATCTGTATGCTGGAGCTGTCCAGCATCGCCCGCGGAATTGAGACCAGCGATTATATGATCAAGGCGGCTCAGGTAAGCCTGCTGCGCTCCTCGACGGTATGCCCCGGAAAATATATGATTATCGTGGGCGGAGACACCGGAGCGGTCAGAGCTTCCATGGAGGCGGGCATCGCCCAGGGCGGCGAATTTGTGGTAGACTCCCTGCTGATTCCCAATGTGCATGATCAGCTGTTCCCGGCGATATCCGGGACTGTGGAGGTGGTAAACCCCCAGGCCATCGGCGTGGTGGAGTTCTATTCCATCGCTTCGGCGATTCTGGCCGCGGATGCGGCGGCCAAGGCGGCGCAGATCACTCTGATTGAAGTGCGCACGGGCTATGCCATAGGAGGCAAGGGCTTCGTGGTGCTGACTGGAGATGTGGGCGCTGTACGGGCGGCTGTGGAAGCCGCGAAGAGGGAGAGTGAACTGTATGTGGAGAGCACGGTCATTCCAAGGCCGGCCCCCCAGCTTTTACAGTCTCTTTTATAAAGTGTACATGAAAAGGAGGAAAGGATATGTTTCAAGAGCTGATTGACAACATCACAAACGTAAGCGTATTTACGGAAAGTATTTCGGATTGGGCCAGCAATATCTCGATCAACTCTGTCATTATCTTCATCATGATGATTTTCATGCTGGTAGGCGCGATCGACAAAATCCGCGGCAACAAGAAGGGCTACGGCGAGCAGTTCGATGAAGGCTTCAACGCCATGGGACCTCTGGCGGCGTCCATGGCTGGAGTTGTGGCGGCAGCGCCTGTGCTTGCTATCATTTTGAAACCCATTATCGTACCGATTTACGGCCTGTTCGGCGCCGACGCCTCCATGTTCGCGACCACGCTGCTGGCCTGCGATATGGGCGGCTATCCGCTGGCAATCCAGCTGGCCGGCGACAACGCGGCAGTCGGCAACTTCGCGGGCCTGATTCTCGGAACCATGATGGGACCCACCCTGGTATTCACGATTCCGGTAGCTCTTTCCATCATTAAGAAGGAAGACCGCCCCTATCTTGGAGCAGGTATCTTCGCAGGTATGATTACCATCCCGATCGGCTGTATCGTCGGCGGTCTGGTCATGAACATGACTCCGTACAAGATGGATATCATTGCTATCATCCGCAACCTGATTCCGGTTATTATCATCGCGGCCCTCATCGTAGTCGGCCTGTGGTTCGCTCCGCTGAAGATGATCAACGGCTTCAGCAAATTCGGAACAGGTGTTACCATTGTTATCACAGCCTTTACGGCTATCGCAGTATTTGAGTACCAGACCGGCATCAAGTTCCCGCTGCTGAACATCATGGTAGAGGCGGACGCGGACGGCGTCGTTCCTCTGGAAAGCGGTCTTCTGACCTGCGGTATCATTTCTATCGTACTGATTGGAGCCTTCCCGATGGTTCTGTGGATCACCCGCACCTTTGGCAAGGCGCTGAACGCCCTGGGCAAGAAGTTCGGCATGGATGAAGAGAGCTCTGCCGGCCTGGTAGCTACCCTGGCAAACAACATCGCCATGTTCAACATCATGGACAAGATGAACCCGAAGGGCAAGCTGCTCAACGTGGCCTTCGCAGTCAGTGCGGCCTTCGTATTCGGCGACCACCTGGGCTTCACCGCAGGCGTGAACCAGGACATGATTCTTCCGATGATCATCGGCAAGCTGGTTGCAGGAGTTACGGCGTTTATCGTAGCCAACCTGCTGTCTGGCAAGCTGCTTGAGAAGGTAGAAGAGAGCATCAAAGCACAGGAAGGAAAGTAAAGTATGAACGTTAGTGAAGAGCTGATCCGCCAGATTGTGCAGAAGGTTCTGGAAGAGCAGAAAAAAGCCGGGGACGGCGAGGATTTCGTCAAGGAAAAGGATCCCAGCGGAATCATCAAGATTGCCACCGGCACCGTGAAGTGCGAGCCCTTCAAGCAGGAGGGCGTGTCCCTGAAGGATGTGGTGACTCTGGAGGAAGCGCCGAGAATGGGCTGCGGAATCATGGAGCTCGACCACACCAGCTTCGAGTGGACGCTGACCTATGACGAGTACGACATGGTCATCGACGGAACTCTTGAGATCGAGATCGACGGACGCGTGCTGAGCGCGGGCCCCGGCGAGATCATTTACATTCCGAAGAACAGCCATATTCATTTCCAGACGCCGACGACAGCCCGGTACGCGTATTTTGTATATCCTGCTGACTGGCAGTAGGGCATCGTCATCTGGACATGTATGAGCTTGAGGTAAAGGTAAAGCAGCTTTCGGTGAGAAGGCTGCTTGCCTCTTATTGGAAGCCGGATCCGGAAGGGCAGGGCTGCCGGGGCTGTCCCCATTATGGAAACGTCTGGTCCTGCCCGCCGGGGCTTCCGGCCACGGATGAATATCTGGCGCCCTATTTTGGCTGCTTTCTCGTCGGCGTCCGGGTCATCTATTCCCCGGAGACGAGGGCGCGGGCCGTGAACCAGGAGGAGGCGGACCGGCTGCGGGAGCAGGGGTATGAGAAGGTGGCAAAGGAGCTCCTTCTGACCCTTCTGGAGCTGGAAGGCCAGGTGCCTGGCGGGCGCTGCATGGGAGCGGGCCGCTGCATCCTCTGCCGGCGCTGCGCGCGGCTGGAGGGAAAGGCATGCCGCCACCCGGAGCTTTGCCGCTATTCCATTACCGGCTTTGGCTTTGATTTCGCGCGCATGGTGAAGGAGCAGCTGGATTTCGAGCTTCTCTGGAACCCGGGCGGCCTGCCGGAGTACGATGTGGTGGTGGCCGCGCTGTTTTATAAGCAGACGCCTGGCGCGGACTGCGCCGGCTCTGGGCCTGGCGCTGAAGCCTCCCGGCGTGAATAAGCCGCCTGGAACAGATAGGAAAAAGTTAATACTATGGGAAAGCCCTGGACTGTGGATAGATTATTCAAAGTCCGGGGCTTTTGCGAAATGTGTTGATAATATGGTGATAAAAGGAGAGAGGCTATGATTTTATATTACTCCGGAACGGGAAACAGCAGATACGCTGCGGAGAGGATTGGCAGGGAGATTGGGGACGAGGTCCTGAATCTTTTTGAGAGGCTGAAAGAGAGAGATTTTTCAGAGCTTCATTCGGAAAGGCCGTGGGTGGTGGTGACGCCAGTCTACGCCTGGAGGATTCCGCGCATTCTTCAGGAGTGGCTTTTGGAGACAGAGCTTGCCGGCAGCAGGCAGATCTATTTTGTGGTGACCTGTGGAGCGGGAATCGGAAATGCGGGAAAATACGCCAGGGTCTTGTGTGAGCAGAAGAGGATGGAATACAGGGGCTGCCTTGAGGTGCTGATGCCGGAAAATTATATCGCTATGTTTGCGGCGCCTCAGGAGGATGAGGCGCGCAAAATCATAGGGCGGGCAGAAGGGATTATCGACCAGGCGGCGGAGGCGGTCCGCGCCGGACAGCCGTTTCCGGAGAAGATGGTCACGCTTACGGACAGGGTGCTCAGCGGGGTGGTCAACCCTATCTTTTATCCCATGTTTGTCCATGCGAACAAATTTTATGCGACGGACGCCTGCATTTCCTGCGGGAAATGCGCGAAGGTCTGTCCGCTTGGAAATATACGGCTGGAGAACGGAAGGCCTGTATGGGGAAAGAACTGTACCCATTGCATGGCCTGCATCTGCCGCTGTCCCAGGGAGGCGGTGGAATATGGAAAGCACAGCAGAGGACTTCCGCGGTATGTTTTTCCGGGGGAGAAGACGGAAGAAGGAGAGAACTGCCCGGAGGGGCAGGCGCTTCGGAAGGGAGAAAATGAGAGATGAATATACAGGGTAAGAAGCTTGCGGTCGTATTTCCGGGCATCGGCTACCATGCCGACAAGCCGCTTTTGTATTACAGCCGGAAGCTGGCGGCGCAGCAGGGGTATGAGATTATCTGCGCGGATTACGGGCAGCTGCCCTCCGGCGTCAAGGGAGACGCCGTGAAAATGCGCGCTGCCTATGAGCAGGCGCTCTCGCGGGTGGATGAGCAGCTTGCGGGCGTTGATTTCGCCGGCTGCAGCCGCGTGCTGTTCTTGTCCAAGAGTCTGGGGACGGCTGTGGCTGCGGCCTGTGACGCGCAGAACCGGATTGGAGCCGGCCACGTCTACTATACGCCGGTGGCGGCCTCCTTCCAGGCCATCGGTTCTGAGGGAATCGCTTTCCACGGGACGGCCGATGACTGGGCGAAGACGGAGATAATTGTGGAGGAATGCCGGAAGAGAAAGCTGCCGCTCTTCCTGACCGAGGGCGCGAACCATTCCATGGAAACAGGGGACGCGCTCCGGGATCTGGAGATCATGAAGACGATCATGGAAGAGACGGAGCGGTATATCCGGGAATTTTCCGTCAGAGCTGCTTCACATTTCTGAATCGGCTGCAAATAGTAACCTGTGCTGCAAAAAATCCCATTTTTCCCGCAAAAAAGGCTTGCATTCCGGGTTCCGGTGTGCTAAACTACTACACGTATGATCTCCAAAGGGGATTTTGCGCCTGTTTTTCTGCGCTCTTTTGCAGGAAATTTAAGGCAGAAAGGGCGGCCTGCATACCGGGGCTTCCCGCAGAATATCCGAAGGAGATCGGCAGCAAGAAACGCCTTGTTTTCCGGAAGCTCCCGCTTCAAAACCCAGCTGCCGGGAGGGGACGGAGAACGCAAGATGTGAAAGGAGGATTTTTACGATGAAGGTAAGATCATCTGTAAAACCCATTTGCGAGAAATGCAAAATCATCAAGAGAAAAGGTAGTATCAGAGTAATTTGCGAGAATCCGAAGCATAAGCAGCGCCAGGGATAATTCCGCAGACTGATTGATTCTTGTGATACAATTTTGTGCGGCTGCATCGGCACCGCCCGGCGGAAGGGATATATCTCCCGGCCTGGCCAAAGGCTGATGATTACAAAATAGATTTCACCAGGATTATTCACAATGATATTGCTTAAAACGGAGAAATGCGTACGCAGAGTATCTGAAAGGCCGGGTCTTTATCCGGCTGGACGCGCGGAAGGGTTAGAGATGCGCGTCTCATTTAGGAAAGTGTCAGCGGGCACCTATTAAAAAACGCCCGAACCCAATTTTTTCAAAATGGAGGAAT
>CALWBB010000014.1 GCA_944375885.1 uncultured Merdimonas sp. | reverse complement strand
ACAAGGTAGATAGGGCAGGGGTGGAAGCACGGCAACGTGTGGAGCTGACTGTTACTAATCGGTCGAGGGCTTGACCAGAAAGCGAAGAAAGCGGCTGGCCGTGAGGCTGTCGGGAGGAGGAATGCTTGCATTCCGGAAGGAGACAGACGATACGGACAGACATTTGCGAAGCAAAAGGCACGAGGAAGAAGCGAAGCGGATTCCGAGTGGCCGGTTTCTGAGCGAATGTGAAGGAAGTTTTTTCGCAAAGCGTCATAGGATAGAACAGATAGTCTTAATTGGATTGACAGTATATAGTTTTGAAGGTACAACAACAGAAAAAGAACTGCGGCATACAATCATATGCTGCAGTTCTTTTTCTGTTGGAACGTGTTTTAACGGCTAATCTTTTCAGGTGTTTACAAGGCACTCTGGATCTGCGTCAAATCATTCATATGAAGCAGTACAATGGCCAGGCCAGCGATGAACATAATCCCGCTGAGAACCAGCAGAAGGATTACAGAAGCGATGATACGTCCTTCTGTCCGGCGCGGCAGGCAGCCGGAGGCTCTTCGGATCAGGTAGCTTCCTGCAAAAAGCAGAATGGGCGCAAGGGCTCCAATTGTCAAATAAGAGCCGATGGACAGGAGAATCATGGAACGGTCTGCCAGAAGATCTGCCGACTGTTCCAGAGTCTCCGTGGATGTGCCCAGGGAAGAAAGAACGGATAGAAGATTGTTTGCAAAATGGAACAGGGCAGGCAGAAGAATATTGCGAGTCTTCTGCATTACATAGGACAGGCCGACGCCCAAAATGGCTGTAGGGAGAAAGCGGTACAGATCCATGTGGAAGATCCCGAAAATCAGTCCCATGGAAAGAATTATCACCCAGTCGCTGCGGACCGACTGGAAGCTGTGCTGGATATAGCCCCGGTGCATGGCTTCCTCGCAGACGGCGGGCATGACGGCGACAATAAGGATCCGAAGGGGAGCTGGAACAGTGGCGATGATGGAGTTCATGCTGGTGCTGACCTGCAGAAACCCTTCCGGGAAAAAGTACATGAGTATCAGGGTGACAAGCATGGTCAGCAGAAAACAGCCGCCCCATAGAAGAAGCGTTCCCATAAGCTGGCCAAATTTCGGGCGGTGGACGGGAAAGACTTCCCGCAAGCTTTGCCCGGTTATTTTCACAGCAAGCAGGGTGCAGGCCAAAAGGCCGAGCTCTGTGAGCGCCAGCCCCAGCATGCCAAAATAATACTGCAGAGGGGCGAAGACAAAGAGAAATATGATTTCAATGATTACAAATACTGCGATTCCGTATGCCGGATTCAGCCCGCGCTTGATTTGGTTCATATTCAAAACCTCCTATTTTTCCAGAATTTTTCCTCTTCCAGAGCTGACCATACAAAATCTTCAAAGAGTGCTTCTTCCCTGGGGTTCTCAAAAGCCTTTCTGGGAATACAGGACAAGAACACCGGAGATTTTGTGGCAATGCAGCAGCTGTTTGGAGTCGTGTACAAGTCTTTGATCAGCGAATATGGCTTTATGAGGATCGAGTCGGCGGTCGACTCCGTAAGGAAACTGCGGTAAAGAGAGATTTTGCAAGGCTCGGAAAGGGCGTAAAAGGTGCGATCCTTTACCATTTTCCGGACAAGGCGGGGCAGGAACACGAAAGGATAAAAAATATAATTCCACAGAGGCATCAGGGCCGCAAGAAGAAGACCCGTTTCCAATTCCGCATCAATGCTGATGCAGGCTATGTAGAGAACGCAGAGAATGAAAAGGAGGTTGTCAGCGTTTCGGTAGAAAAAGAGATGCCTGCGCACAACACTCTGGCATTCCAGATAGATGGTTCCTCTGTCCTGGTAAGGGATGTGGTAGGAGCAGGAATGCAGGGCAGGCTCGGTGATATGGCGCATATTGGGAAACGGCGCCGCATCAGGCTCTCCCAGAGCCTGCGCCTTCAGAGCAGCAAGACATTCCGCCTGGAGAAAACGCTGGCTTTCCTGCACAGAGAAGAGCGAGAAGGCTTCTTTGGGAAGAAAGAAACGGGCAGAATTTGAAAATTCGATCAAAATTCCCCGGTTCTGGGGATAAACCCGCGTAAGTTCGCGGAGCGGCTTGCGGATAAAAAAGTATTCTCCATTGGAAAAGGAGCGCAGAAAATAGAACCATCCGTTTTCCGCCCGGACCTGGAAGGAACCAAGAATACGCCTGGGTCCTTGGAAGAGATACAGAGGATTTTTACCTGTGAAGAGCCAGTAAAGAAAGCCGCACAGGAACAGAAGACCGCTTAGATGGCTCAGCAGGCTTGCCGGGGAGAGAGTCCTGGCTTTGAGGGACGATAGTAAATCGCAGCATAGCAGAAAAATAAGGAACAGGACTCCAATCATTACAAAAACGCGCAATACACGTCTTACACCAGAGGAATTCCGGGCAACCCCCTTCTGCTCTGTCTGAAGAATCTTTTGATAGGAGCCGGCCGTCACGGTATATTGCCACAGCATAGGAACACCTTCTTTCAGAAAATCTGTGATGCTTTCAGTCTATCACGCAGGCAGAAAGAGCGCAATAGAAAAGCGGAGCTGCTGGAAACAAGGGGAAGGCTGGCTGCCAGAGGTGCGAAAAGAACTGCATGGCCAGAGAAAGTATTGAAGAATGGCTGAAAATATAGTAAACTGGATTCATGTCGAAAAGGAACGGAGATAAGACAGATGATAGCGGTGATTGATTATGACGCGGGCAATCTAAAGAGCGTCGAAAAGGCCCTGCAGTCGCTGGGAGAAAAGGTTTTGGTGACGCGGGACAGACAGGAGCTTTTCCATGCGGATAAGGTGATCCTGCCGGGCGTGGGCCATTTTGGCGATGCCATGGAGAAGCTGGAAAGCTTTGGCCTGGTGGATGTGATAAAGGAAATCTCACAGAGCGGGAAGCCTTTCCTGGGGATCTGCCTGGGACTGCAGCTTTTGTTTGAAAAAAGCGAGGAGGCCCCGGGCGTGGAAGGACTTGGGATTCTGAAGGGTGAGATTTTGCGGATCCCCGATGGCAGGGGGCTTAAGGTGCCCCACATTGGATGGAATTCCCTGAAGCTTCAGAACCAGGGCAGGCTCTTTCAGGGACTGGAAGAGGAGCCTTATGTCTATTTTGTCCATTCCTATTACCTGAAAGCGGCGGAACCGCAGATCGTAAAGGCGGTGACAGAGTACGGCGTGCAGATCGACGCTTCCGTGGAGCAGGGAAATGTGTTCGCCTGCCAGTTCCACCCGGAAAAGAGCAGCCGGACAGGCCTTGCGATTCTGAAAAATTTTGCGAAGCTGGAGGGCTGACCGATGTATACAAAACGGATTATTCCCTGCCTGGACGTACACGCGGGCCGCGTGGTGAAGGGCGTGAATTTTGTGGATTTAAGAGATGCCGGGGATCCGGTGGAGATTGCGGCGGCCTATGACGCGGCAGGGGCGGATGAGCTGGTGTTTCTGGACATTACGGCCAGCTCCGACGCTCGTTCGACCGTGGTGGATATGGTGCGCAAGGTGGCGGAAAAGGTTTTTATTCCATTTACGGTGGGCGGCGGCATTCGGACTGTGGAGGATTTTAAGGCATTGCTTCGGGAGGGAGCCGATAAGATTTCGGTGAACTCGGCGGCGATTATGCGGCCGGAGCTGATCAGCGAGGCTGCGGAGAAGTTCGGGAGCCAGTGCGTGGTGGTGGCTATCGACGCTAAGAGAAGAGCTGACGGGAGCGGCTGGAATATTTTTAAAAACGGAGGCCGCGTGGATATGGGAATCGACGCGGTGGAATGGGCCATGAAAGCGGACAGGCTGGGCGCCGGGGAGATTCTTTTGACCAGTATGGACTGCGACGGCACGAAGGCGGGCTACGATCTGGAGCTGACCCGGACGGTTGCGGAACATGTCTCGATCCCGGTCATCGCCTCCGGCGGCGCGGGCACGAAGGAGCACTTCTATGACGCGCTGACCCAAGGGAAGGCTGACGCGGTGCTGGCGGCTTCCCTGTTCCACTATAAAGAGCTGGAGATCCGGGAACTGAAGGAATACCTGCGGGGACGGGGCGTATCGGTGCGCCTGTAAAGAAAAGAAGAACCAGGGAGATGAGAAAAGAATGACGGCGGAGAATGTACGCATAAAGCCTACAAAATACCGGGATTTGGACGCGGCTGCCTGTGATCGCCTCTTCCTAAAGGGACGTTACCTGCTGACTGGACTGGGCATCGCGCTGCTTCTTGTGACGATGGCAGTATTTCTGATCCACAGGGAATTGTCCTTCTGGCTGTACCTCCTGATCATTGTGCTGATTGTATTCGTTTTCCGGCTGCTGCTTGCGATGCATCTGGCAGGACTCTACCATATCCTGTATACCGACTGCGATCCGGTGAAATTTCTCCAGCTGATGGAAGTCCAGGGGAAAAGGCTGGGAAAAAAGGCAGGCAGGACGACCCGGCACCTGATCCGCGCCATGGCGCTGTCTTACCTGGAGGACTGGGACGCGGTGTACCAGGAACTGGGGCAGTTTCAGGCACGGCAGGTGAAAAACAGGAACCTGAAATACTTGCATTTAAACCTCCTGGGGGATTATTGCCTGGCCAAAGACCAGAGAGAAGACTTTGAGGCCTGCAGGCAGCAGCTTTTGAAATTGGGAGAGAATGGGAAAGCTCGGGACAAAGTGTTTGTGGATCGGGTTCTTCTGGTATGGGACAGGAGGATAGCCTGCCTGGGGCAGGACAGGGAACGGGAGCGGGAGAGCTTACAGAAGCTTCTCGCGGAGCAGAAAAAATATCTGATCCAGGTAGTGATCTGGAATTTCCGCCTGGCCCAGCTGGATCTGCTGGAGGGAAGGGAAGAGGACGCAGAAGCAAGGTTGCGGTTTGCAGCGGAGTATGGAAATACGCTGCCTGTCCGGGCGTGGGCGGAGGAACTGCTTGAGAGGGAGCTTCAGCCTTTGCCGGAAGCCTGGGCAGATAGAGAAGAGAAAGAGGAAAGGACTGGGGAGAAAGACCATGGGAATGATACAGAATGACTGGCTGGAGCCCTTGAAACCGGAATTTGGGAAGCCGTATTATGCGGAACTTTTCAAATTCGTACAGAATGAATACGCGACACGGAAGATCTTCCCGCCTGCGGATGATATTTTCAACGCTTTCCATCTGACCCCTCTCCATGAGGTGAAGGTGGTGATTCTGGGGCAGGATCCTTACCACAACGATGGACAGGCCCACGGCCTTTGCTTTTCCGTGAAGCCGGATGTGGAGATCCCGCCGTCGCTGGTGAACATCTACCAGGAGCTTCACGATGATCTGGGCTGCTATATCCCGAACAACGGATATCTGGTGAAATGGGCGAAGCAGGGCGTGCTGATGCTGAATACGGTGCTTACGGTGCGGGCCCATCAGGCCAATTCCCACCGGGGAATGGGATGGGAGCAGTTCACAGACGCCGCTATCCGCATCTTAAATGAACAGGCTCGCCCGATCGTCTTTATCCTCTGGGGAAGCCCGGCCCAGAAGAAAGCCCAGATGCTGGACAATCCGAAGCATCTCATCCTGAAGGCGCCTCATCCGAGCCCCCTTTCCGCGTACCGGGGCTTTTTCGGCAGCAGGCCCTTCAGCAAAACGAATGAATTTCTCGTAAAGAACGGCCTTGCGCCCATCGACTGGCAGATCGAAAATGTGTAGCTGGAAGATAGTCCGGGAAATTCAGGCTGCGCGGGCCTGGTATAAGCGGCAGGAGAAGGGCGCCCGGGTGATGCTCACGCTCCTGACTGCAGCTGTGGCATGTTATCTGGTTTTCCTGCTCTGGCTGCTGCCGGAGATGATGGAAACGGTTCCTATGGATACGAAATACTGGAAGGTCAAGATTCTGGCTGCCGCGCTGATGGCGCCCCCGGCGTATCTTGGCCTCCAGTGGTGCGCGTATCGGTTTTCCGGCGCGCATGTAGAGGGGACGGCGGTTTCCTCAGGCGCGGCATCTTCGGATGGAAACGCTGTATCTGCAGGCGCGGCAGACGGCAGAGAGAAAAAGCGGCGCAGGCTCTGGTTCCTCTTTGGCTTTGCGGTGGTATTTGCCTGGCTGATGGCGTATTTTTACGCGTATTTTCCGGGTTCTTTTGACTGGGACAACCTTGATCAGTGGTGGCAGATCCAGAACAGCCAGTATGATACCTGGCATCCCGTTTTCCATACCCTGATTATCGCCCTGTTTTCCAAAGTCGTAAACCATTATGGCTTCGCGGTATTTATGCAGCTTTTGCTGTACAGCCTGCTCTGCGGCTATCTGCTGTATACGATGGCGAAGTGGCGCTTTCCGGCCTGGGGGATGCTGCTGGCGGAATTTTTCCTGGCGGCGAACCCGCAGACCCACCGGATCCTGCTTTTCATGTGGAAGGACAGCGCCCTGACGCTTTTTATGCTGCTCTTTACGGTGTATCTCATCCATGTCTGGAAGAGCGGCGGCCAGTGGCTTAAGAAAAAGAGGAACCTGGCTGTCTGGATCCTGGTGCTGATCTCCATTTCTCTGGTTCGGCACAACAGCATTCTGTACACGATTCCGTTTCTGATTCTGGCTGCTTTCTGCTTCAAGGAGATTCGAAGGGAAAGCATTCTTTCGCTGATCCTGATGCTGGCCGGGATGTGGTTCATCCAGTATCCCGTCTATAATCTGGTGGGAGCGAGCCGGCCGGAGCAGACGTATGTGGAGACGGTAGGCGTCCCCATGACGATTCTCTGTAACGTCCATGAGACGGCGCCGGAGAGCCTCGATCCGGAAGCAGCAGAATTTCTGGCCCAGATTGGCCCGGAAAAGCGCTGGAAGAATTACGAAATGGGAAACTATAATTCCTTTAAATTCGTGACGAATGCCAATCAAGTGATTTCGGACACGGATCCTTTGGAGTTCTTAGGCTTTACGGCCCGGACAGTGAAGAATACGCCGGGGATCTCGCTCCAGGCAGTCTACCAGGTGACGCGGATGGTCTGGGATGTGCGGGGGGAGACGCCCTGGCACACCGATCTGGAATACCAGCTGCGGGAAAATGAGTGGGGCTTTGCCTATGTGGAGGAGCGTGCCGGACTGCGCACCGTCCTTAACGATTTCGACAACTGGGTGATGGACAGTGCGCTGGATACCCTCTTCTCCTATAACGGCATCCATCTGCTGGCGCTGATCCTGTGCACCTTGTTTGTCTTCGCGAAGAAGGGGAAGGGCTGGAAAGCGCTGACGCTTACCCTGCCCATCCTGGCTTACAATTATGGGACGATGCTGCTTTTGTGCGGGCCGACCTATCGGTTTTTCCATTTTGACAGCGTGATTTTCGCGCCGCTGTGCCTGCTCTTATTCAGCGAGTGGGGGCAAACAGATGAAAGAGAAGCAGAGAAAGAAGAAAACAAGAGAATCGGGAAAACTGCCGCAGAGGCTTAGCTCTGCCGGTTTTGCAGGCGTGGTGTTGCTGGTTTTGGCAATTTGCGGCTGCAGGAGGGGAACGACTGGGGAAGCAGAGGAGGCGGCAGCTTTCGTGCTTCCGAAAATGCCGGAGCTTGCGGCTGCAATGCAGGCTGAAGCAGAACGGGTAATAGAGGCGGAAATAGAGATTACTTATCCGTTTCCGGGAGGACTGGAGGATTACAGGCCGGCATACTGCCTGCAGCTGGACAATAATCTGGGGTACTGTATTCCATTAATGGTGGAACTGGAATCATAATAATTTGCGTTTGAATACAAAATACCCGGCGGCTGCCGTCAGAATGGTTCCCGATACCAGGCCGATGGCTGCCGCCGCTTTTTTCCAACCGTTTCCCGGGACCTTGAATGCGGCATCGGGAGCCTGCGCGCCCTGGCGTACGATAGCTATCCGTTCTGTATCCTGGAGCCGCTCGCGGACCAATTCATACATTCCCTGGCGGTATTGGGCGTCTTCTTCGCTCCAGGTCTGGTAAGCTTCCTGGAGTTCTTCCTCTGTCGTCTCGCCAGAGCCACAGTCTGTGAGGTTTTCCACCACTTTCCGATACTCAAGTTCCGACACCCTCCGCCCGCGGTTCATCTGCTCTACGGCCCGGGCGTACATCTGGGAGGAATTTTCCTGGATGTTGGCGATATTGACCCCATCTGCAAATTCTGCCCCGCTGTAGCTGCCTATTTTTTCCCCGCTGATGTAAATGTCATAGAGGCTTTCTCCTTCCAGCCCCTCAACCTGGATGATTTCGCGGTTCATCTTGTCCAGGATATGTAAAATTTCATCCGCCTCAAAGTATTCATGGGAGATGCCCATGGGCAGGCTGTATGCGCGGTAGTCGTAGTACAGATAACCGTCTTCATAATGAAGGTTTGACACCTCTGCGTTCTCGGCGCGGATGCTGCCGTCATCGATTTTTACATTTGATACATCCTGCAGGGCCCCCTGCTGCTCAAGAAAGAGGTAGGCCAGATAGATTTGCCCGGCTGTGTCTATATGGAGCCCATCATCTTCCATAATATTCTTCTCCGGATCCTGGCTTTGGGCATATAGGCTTTCCCACAGATCTGAGAGAGGGGCGCGTAGTTCCAGGAGCTCTGTGCCGTTTTTGGCTGCAAATTCCCGGACGACATCCGACATTTCTTCGTAGCCCTCCTGCAGGCGCGTCTGTGCAAGCTCCATGTCAGAGGATTCCTCCGGGCTTAAATTACGGGGAATCGGAAGGGTCGCGGCAAATACGTGATCGCTTTCGATTCCGCTTTCCTGCAGGAGGGACAAAAAAGTTTCCAGGTTATTTTCAAATTCCTGAAGGCCTTCTTCCCTGGCCTCCCCGCTGTCTGCGTATAATTCCGGATCCTCGTACAGATATTCTTTGAGATCGTTGATTCCGTATTCCAGCACGACCTTTGTAAGCCCCTGGGCTGATGGATCCTTTTCGTATAAATCCAGGCCGTGGGAAAGCTTTGAGCCTTCCACACCCAGATTTCGGAATTCCATCTCCCGTTCCGGAAAATGTGTCACATAGTAATTATAGAGCACATGCGTATAATTGATCTCGGAATATGCCGCATGTGTAATGCTGTCCCCCCAGAATCCGACCACATCTTTGTCCTGGAAGACTTGATCTGCGCTGCCGTTCCATAATGTGCCTGCTGCCAGAAGACATAATAGAAGCCGTCTCACTGCTGGTTTACCTCCTGCTTTTGGATTTTCAGAGTCTATTATAGGACACTTTCCAGCTTTACAGCAATACTTATTTTTGCTATAATGATAAAAAATTTTCTGGCAGGTGTATGGTTCATGGAGAATTCCAAACGTATTTCCCGTACTTTTGCGGGAATTCTTGTTTTTATCGGGCTGGTTTTAATCTGGAGAGCTTTTTACGGTGTGAACTACAACGATGAGATGTATTACGCCGACTGTCTTTACCGGCTTTACCAGGGAGATGTCTACCTGGTTCAGGACTGGCAGTTCCATGTGATGTCCTGTATTCCCGTATATCCCTTCTATGTCCTTTTCCGGCTTGTGGCAGGCTCGAACGAGGGAGTTATCCTGTATCTGCGGATTCTATATACGGTTTTCCAGCTGGGTGTCGCAGCTGTATGCTTTCTGCGCCTTAGGCATTTGGGATGGGGCAGCCTGTTTCCCAGCCTGATTTACCTTTTGTTTACTCCTTTTAATATTGCGGCCTTGTCTTATAACACCATGGGGATTGGGTTTGCCCTATTGTCTTTTGCGTTTCTGGCGGGCGTCCATAAGCGCCCCAGGAGAGATTTTATCCTTTGCGGTGTAAGTTTTGCCTGCTGCATCCTTTCCACGCCCTTTGCCATTTTCCTCTATCTGCTGTACGGGGCAGCCTGTGCGATCCAGCTTATCTGGGGCAGGGTGAAAAAGCGCCGTGGCTGGGAAGAATTCTCCCTGTCCGCTTTTTTGTGGGTTACGGCTGGCGCTTTCCTGATCTTCCTGGTATTTACAGCTATGCTGCTCCAGCGTGCCTCCTTAGGGGAATTGGCACAGACTTTCCCGTATAACTTCCAGATGGTAGGGCATGAACAGGGAGTTTCCCAGTGGATAGGGAAATTCACGGGCTATTTTGAGAAAATTTACAGCTCCTACCCGTATTTAATCTGGTATACAGGGCTGGCATCCCTGGCGGCCTTTTTTGATAAAAAGCGGTTCCGCCATGCCCTGGTTTACCTTTTGCCTTCTGTGTGCCTGGTTTTTTATTATCTGTATAAGTATGGCTCCCAGTACCATGTTCCAGTCAATTTCTGCGTCATGCCGCTGGCATTTTTGGGATTTTTATGCTTTATCCTTTTGCGCAAGAAGAATTGGAAGCTTTTCTGGCTCTGGTTCTTTCCGGGAGTGCTGCATTCCCTGTGTTCGCATTTCGCTTCAGATACGGGGATCCTCTGCATCACTTCCTCGTTCATGCTGTGCAGTTCCATCGGAGGGCTGTTTATTTATGAATGCAGCCGGGAACTGGCCAAAGAAGCGGATGGGCGTTTGTTAGGAAAAATGGCTGCGGGCTGTGCCCTGGCAGCTTTGGCGGCCCATATCGGCCTTTCAGGATACTTAAGAATTACCTTTTTCTATAATGAAGCTCCCTTGCCGGATCTGACTGAGCAGATTGAAATCGGGCCGGCAAAGGGACTGTATACGACCCCCAGCATGGCTTCCTTCCATTCGGACCGCGTGGAGAAGCTTCAGTCGCTTGGCCTCACCGAGGAGGACACGCTGTTTGTCAGCGGGATGGAGCCCTGGGCGTATCTCTGTACGGACGCTTCCTGCGCGATGTACAGCTGCTGGGATGAAAGCTATGAGGAAGGCCTTTATTATACGTATATCATGATTTTCCCGCAGAAATATCCGTCCGCCGTCTATTTCACGAATTTTGAAAATGATTTGGCGGCCAGGCCGTTCCTGCAGGGGCTGCTTGACCAGGGATATGAAGTCGTTGACCTGGGTACGGCGACGGCGTTGTTAGCGCCGGGAAGATAACGGAAAACGTGTTTGGAATAAGAAGGGGCTGTGGTGAAATGATATCGTTCACCGCAGTTTCTTTTTTGATGGTAAAAGGGAGCCTTTGTCGTGAGCCTGCTCAATGGCTCCGTGACTGTCACAGCCGTCTTGTTTGCTCTGGCCGTGGCGGAGTATGTGGCGGCCACGGTGATTTACAAATATCTGTGCAGGAAGATGTAGGAAGTATGAGAAAAATCAGAAAGGAAAAGAGGCAGTTGGAAAATAGATAGTTTTAAACAGGGGGCGGTTCATATTGTATTGATTTTAGCCCGTTTGGACATATGTGGCTTTTTGATGTCCTGATATCCAAATATCTGTATAAAAAGACTTGAAAGCGGCCTTTACAAAGCGTTTTCACAGAGAAATCCCGCTGCTTTGCGAAGAGATTTGGATGTGGGGAACAATTTTTTTGCTATATGTCAAATATATGTCAAAATGCAGGGGCCAGAGAAGCTTACAGAAAAGCTTCTCCGGCCCCTTCCAGGAATCGTTTATTCCCAACAGCCTTTTCAGCCCTTTTCAGGAAATCCATATAAATATTCTTTCGCTTTTTCGCCTTCCTCAGCCCTCCGGCAGCACCTTCATGGCTGCGGTCTGGCTGCCGGAAGCGGCGGCTGTACCCTGGCTGCTGCCGGAATGGCCGCCGGCGGAGGTGCCGGATCCGTGTCCCCGTCCGTCCTTGTCCTGGCTGTTCTTATTCTGGCTGCCAGCAGGCTTTTCAGCCTTTTGTGCTGCGCTCAGGTGCTTATTCGCGGTGGAGAGCATCAGCTTCAGCCGGTTCAGCTGGTTGACCTCGCTGGCGCCGGGATCGTAGTCAATGGCTACCACGTTGGAAGCGGGGTAGCGGCGGCGCAGCTCCTTGATGACGCCCTTGCCGACCACGTGGTTGGGCAGGCAGCCAAAGGGCTGGGTGCAGACGATGTTCGGCACGCCGGTGTGGATGAGCTCCAGCATCTCGGCGGTCAGGAACCAGCCCTCACCGGTCTGGTTGCCGACAGATACGATGTCGGAGGCCATCTCGGCCATTTCGTCGATATTGCCGGGCGGATTGAAGTGTACGCTCTTTTTCAGGGCCTTCACAGCGGGCTTCCGGAGCCATTCCATGGCCTGGATGCCGATGCGGGCAATGCGGGCGCTGGAGCGTTTCTTGCCCAGATAGTCAGCCTTGAATTCGGAATTCTTAAAGCAGTAGAGCAGGAAATCCATCAGATCCGGCACTACGGCCTCTGCGCCCTCGGATTCCAGCAGATCCACCAGGTGGTTGTTGGCAGAGGGAGAGTATTTTACCAGAATCTCTCCAACCACGCCGACACGGGGTTTTTTCAGATCCTCGTAGATCGGAAGCTTATCGAAATCTTCGATAATGCCTCTGCAGATCTGGACGAAGCGGCGGTGGCTCACATGCTTCTGGGATACAAAATCCTGGCAGATTTTCACCCATTTCTGGTGGAGGGCGTTGGCGGAGCCGGGCTCCTTCTCATAGGGGCGGGTCTGGTAGAGCACCCGCATGAAGATGTCTCCAAATACAAGTCCGTACAAGCCTTTGAAGGCCAGGGACGGTGTGATCTTGAAGCCGGGGTTGGATTCCAGGCCGCTTAAGTTTAAGGAGACCACCGGAATCTGGGGCTGGCCTGCCTTGGCCAGGGCACGCCGGATGAACGAGATATAGTTCGTGGCGCGGCAGCCTCCGCCCGTCTGGGTGATGATGACAGCCAGCTTGTTCGGATCGTATTTTCCGGAGAGTACGGCGGTCATAATCTGGCCGACTACCACCAGGGAGGGGTAGCAGGCGTCGTTGTTTACGTATTTCAGGCCCATATCGATGGCAGCCCGGTCGGAATCCGGCAGCACGTCGATGTGGTAGCCGCAGGAGCGGAAAGCCGGTTCGATGACGTCGAAGTGAATCGGCGACATCTGCGGGCAGAGGATGGTGTAATCCTTGCGCATCTCCTCGGTAAATACCACGCGCTCGTAGGAGGTGGGCTCGATAGTCCGGCATTCCTGCTTTCTCTCGCGCACCCGGAGGGCGGAGATGAGAGAGCGGATGCGGATTCTCGCAGCGCCCAGGTTGTTTACCTCATCGATCTTCAGGCAGGTGTAGATCTTGCCGGAGTTCGTCAGGATGTCGCTGACCTCGTCGGTGGTCACGGCGTCCAGGCCGCAGCCGAAGGAATTCAGCTGGATGAGATCCAGATCGTCTCTGGTCCGCACGTAGCTGGCGGCGGCGTACATCCTGGAGTGGTACATCCACTGATCCATGACAAAGAGCGGACGCTCCACACCATGAAGGTGGCTGATGGAATCCTCCGTCAGCACGGCGATGCCGTAGGAGTTAATCAGTTCCGGGATGCCGTGGTTGATCTCCGGGTCGATGTGGTAGGGACGGCCCGCCAGCACGATGCCCCGGCGTCCGTTCTCCTCCATGTATTTCAGCGTCTCCTCGCCCTTGCGGCGGATGTCCTCCCGGACGTTTGCCTGCTCTTCCCAGGCCTTTTTCGCCGCGGCGGAGACTTCTTTCGCCGGAATGCCGCAGTGGGCGCCGAACTCCTCGATCAGGCGCTTCTCCAGGATCTCCTCGCTCTCAAAGGAGAGGAAGGGATTGAAGAAATCGATATCTCCGCTGTGGAGCTCGTCGATATTGTTCTTGATATTCTCCGCGTAGGAGGTGACGATGGGGCAGTTGTAGTGGTTGCCCGCGTCGGGAAACTCATTTCTCTCATAAGGCACGCAGGGGTAGAAGATGAACTTCAGCCCCTGGCGGATGAGCCAGGTCACATGGCCGTGGGCCAGCTTGGCCGGATAACACTCGGACTCGCTGGGAATGGACTCGATGCCCAGCTCGTAAATCTTCCGCGTGGAAGCCGGAGAGAGCACCACCTGGTACTTCAGCTCGGTAAAGAAGGTGTACCAGAAGGGATAATTCTCATAAAAGTTCAGCACACGGGGAATGCCCACCTTGCCCCGGACAGCCTCGTCCGCAGGAAGGGGCTCGTAGCCGAAGATCCGCTTGTTCTTGTATTCGTACAGGTTCGGGATATGCTCCTTGTTGCGCTCCTTGCCGATGCCGCGCTCGCAGCGGTTGCCGGTGATGAACTGGCGGCCGCCGGTGAAGCGGTTGATGGTCAGGCGGCAGTTGTTGGTGCAGCCCTTGCACTTAGCCATGGTGGTGGTGAATTCCAGGCTGTTGATCTGGTCGATGGGAAGCATGGTGGTCTCCATGCCCTCCTCGTAGCGCTCCCTTGCGATGAGGGCCGCGCCGAAGGCTCCCATGATGCCCGCGATATCCGGGCGCACGGCCTCGCAGCCGGCGATCTTCTCGAAGCTTCGAAGAACCGCGTCGTTGTAGAAGGTTCCGCCCTGAACCACGATATTCTGTCCCAGAGAGGAGGCGTCCGACACCTTGATGACCTTGAAAAGAGCATTCTTGATGACGGAGTAGGCAAGGCCAGCAGAGATATCCGCCACGGAAGCGCCCTCCTTCTGGGCCTGTTTTACCTTGGAATTCATAAATACCGTACAGCGGGTGCCCAGGTCGATGGGATGCTCCGCAAAGAGAGCCGCTTTGGCGAAGTCCTCCACGCTGTAATTCAGGGAATGGGCGAAGGTCTCGATAAAGGAGCCGCAGCCGGAGGAGCAGGCCTCGTTCAGCTGCACGCTGTCTACGGTATGGTTTTTGATGCGGATGCACTTCATGTCCTGGCCGCCGATGTCCAGGATACAGTCCACCTTCGGGTCGAAGAACTCTGCGGCGTAGTAGTGGGCCACGGTCTCCACCTCGCCCTCGTCCAGCATCAGGGCGGCCTTTACCAGGGCCTCGCCGTAGCCGGTGGAGCAGGAGCGGACGATATGGGCGTCCTTCGGAAGAAAACGGTAAATCTCCTTGATAGCCCGGATGGTGGTCTTTAAGGGGCTTCCGTTATTGCTGCTGTAAAAAGAGTAGAGAAGCTCTCCGTCCTCGCCCACCAGGGCCGCCTTCGTGGTGGTGCTTCCGGCGTCGATGCCCAGGAAACAGTTTCCCTTATAGGCCTGGAAATCGCCCCTTGTCACCTCGTGGCGGCTGTGGCGCTCCTGGAACTTGGCGTACTCATGCTCGGACGCGAAGAGGGGCTCCATGCGGGCCACCTCGAAATCCATCTTGATATGGGACTTCAGCCGTTCCTTCATGCTGCTCATGGATACGGCCGTCTCTTTTTTGCTGCTTAAGGCCGATCCGATGGCTGCGAACAGATGGGAATTCTCCGGGGCGATGATATGCTCGTCGTCCAGCTTCAGGGTGCGGATGAAGGCCGCCTTCAGCTCGGAGAGGAAATGCAAGGGGCCGCCTAAGAAAGCCACATGTCCCCGGATGGGCTTGCCGCAGGCCAGGCCGCTGATGGTCTGGTTGACGACAGCCTGAAAAATAGACGCGGACAGGTCTTCCTTGGTCGCGCCCTCGTTGATCAGAGGCTGAATATCAGATTTGGCAAATACGCCGCAGCGGGCGGCGATGGTGTAAAGTGACTGATAGTTTTTCGCGTATTCGTTCAGTCCGGAGGCGTCTGTCTGGAGAAGAGACGCCATCTGGTCGATGAAGGAGCCGGTGCCGCCGGCGCAGATGCCGTTCATGCGCTGCTCTACGTTCCCGCCCTCGAAATAAATGATTTTCGCGTCCTCGCCGCCCAGCTCGATGGCCACGTCCGTCTGGGGAGCCGCCGTCTCCAGAGCGGTGGCCACAGCCACGACCTCCTGGATGAAGGGCACCTCCAGGTGCCTGGCCAGGGTCAGGCCGCCGGAACCGGTGATGGCCGGATAGACGCTCAGATCCCCAAGCTGGTTTTCCGCTTTTTGAAGAAGGCCGGCCAGGGTCTCCTGAATATTGGCAAAATGGCGCTCGTAGTCGGAGAAGAGAAGCTGGTTCTTTTCGTCCAGCACGGCGACCTTTACGGTGGTGGAACCAATATCGATTCCCAATGTATATGTAGAATTACTCATAAATTTACGCGGACAGTCCGCAACCTCCTTTTCATGTTTCTGAAAGGTTTTTAGACATCATTCCTCATTATACGACAGCAAAAAAATGAACGCAACTAAAAAAAGTATAAACAACCGGGCCCTTTTCCAGTGATTTTGCGCATAACACCAGGCGCCGCCAGCCTGCATATAGTAAAATATATAATATAAGGAAGAAAAGAGGTCCCGCCATGCAGCAGTGCCAGGGTTTTCTCCATACGGTACAGAAGGGCGACAGCCTGTACCGCCTAAGCCGCCGGTACCATGTGCCGCTCTGGGCGATTCTGTACGCCAACCCCTATCTCAATCTCTACAATCTCCAGAAGGGAGACGAGGTGCTGATCCCCTGCAAAACCGCGCCCAGGGAAGGAATGCCGGTTGACAAATAAAACCGCCTCCCCTATAATGAGGATCAACTTGTATCTGATTCGGAAGGCTCCGGGGCCGGGGAAGGGCTCCGGAATTCCGTGCGAAGAAAGGAAGAACCTGACATGAACCTGCTGGACAAGCTGGAACGAAAATTTGGACGCTGTGCGATTCACAATCTGATGTATTATATTATTATTCTGTACGCGCTGGGATATGTTATCGTAACCTTTGTACCCCAGTTCTACGTGCAGTATCTGTCTCTGGATCCCACGATGATTCTGCGGGGCCAGATCTGGAGGATTATCACCTTTATCATTTATCCGCCCAATACGGGGCTGTTTTATTTCCTGATCAGCATGTATCTGTACTATTCCATCGGAAGAATTCTGGAAGCCCAGTGGGGGGCTTTCCGGTTCAACCTGTATTTCTTTACCGGCGTTCTGCTCCATGTGGTGGCGGCCTTTATCTCCTGCTACGTGTTTGGGGCGAATATCGGGCCGGCGTTTGGAACCTATTATCTGAACTATTCTCTGTTTTTCGCTTTTGCGGCGACTTACCCGGATATGCAGTTCCTGCTGTTTTTCATTATTCCGATCAAGGCGAAATGGCTGGGAATCATCAACGGCATTTATTTCGGCGTGACGATTGTGGCGGGCTTCCTGGCGAATTACCTGCCTTACTCCGTGCTGATCGGCCTGATGAACGCGGGAATCATCGCCCACCCGGCATACAGCGCCATGGCGCTGGTGTCCCTGGCGAATTTCCTGATTTTCTTTTTTGGAATGCGGAGCATGCGCCGCTACAATCCGAAGGAGATTTATCGGAGAAAAGTGTATACAAAGAGCGTGAAGCAGGGGCAGAAGAGCGCCGCCACTCACAGGTGCGCGGTCTGCGGGCGCACGGAGAAGGACGGGGACGATCTGGTATTCCGCTTCTGCTCCAAGTGCAATGGCAATTATGAATACTGCCAGGATCACCTGTTTACCCATGAGCATGTAAAATAGCGTTACTGTTTACAGCCGATTCAGAAATGAAAACAGATGTGGCGTACGGTACGGGCGGCCGGGCTGCGGGAAAATCCCGCGGCCCGGCCGCCCGCTTTGTGCGCCGGAGAAAATCTTCCTACACTTCGTACGATAGTCTGCCCTATGTGAGAGTGTTATAATTTTAACGAATTAAGGGCGGCGGTTCTGATTTGGTTTTCCGCGGATTCTTGGCGGAGACGCTGATTCGCCGTCAGCTTTATGAGGATAAAGGAGGAAGATTTATCATGAACTCACCGGCAGAAATTGCGAAAAACTATGTGGGAATCGGAAAAGGTAAGGTAGAGACGCCTGCACTGAAGCTGTTCATTCTCGGCATCATGGCAGGTATCTTTATCGGCATCGGCGCTATCGCCTATCAGACGGCTACGGCTACCATCGGCGGAAGCCTCGGGAAACTGGTGGGAGCCTGCATGTTCCCGGCCGGCCTGGCCCTGGTGCTGATCGCGGGAAGCGAGCTTTTCACTGGCAACTGCCTTCTGGTCATCCCGTTCCTGGAGAAGGAGGTAAAATTCTCCGGCGTGCTGAAGAACTGGGTATTCGTGTACCTTGGAAACTTCGCGGGAAGCATCATCCTGGCTCTTCTGGTTGTGTACAGCCATACGCCCTCCCAGGTAGACGGCGCCCTGCTTGACACCATGATGACGGTGGCTTCCGGAAAGGTAGGCCTGACCTTTGGAGACGCTCTGCTGCGCGGCGTGATCTGCAACATGATGGTATGTCTGGCAGTGTGGATGTCCTTCGCGGGCAAGACAGTTCCCGCCAAGATCATCGGCCTTTACTTCCCGATTATGATTTTCGTGCTGGGCGGTTTTGAGCATAGCATTGCGAATATGTATTACCTGGCGGCCGGCATCTTCGCCAACTCCGCGTACGCGGTAGGAAACGCGGCTGTGAACTGGGGAGCGGCTCTTGTGAACAACCTGCTTCCGGTCACCATCGGAAATATCATCGGCGGCGCGCTGATCGGCATTACATACTGGTTCCTTTATTTAAGAGGGGCAAAGAAAAATTAAAGAAATTAAAGAAAAACCCGGGCGGAAACGATGCTGTTCTGCTTGACGAAAGACGCCTCTGTGGCCTATCATGGACATAGAGGCGTCTTTGTGTGAAGGGCTGCCGGAGAACCGGGGAAAAGGCGTCCGGCTGCCGGAGGACAAAAGAAAAGACGCGGAAGATGGAGGAAGAGATCGTATGAGTATTTTGGTGGAAGACTATGGCGTGACAAAGGACGGAGAACAGGTCCGGCAGTACATCATGGAGAACGCAGGCGGCATGAAGGCGGTGCTTTTGAATTACGGCGCGGTTCTGGCGAAGCTGTATGTTCCGGATAAGGACGGAAAGCTGCGGGACGTGGTCTGGGGCTATGAGAATCTGGCCGGCTATGAGAAGAACGGCCCCTGCCTGGGCGCCACCGTCGGCAGGAACGCGAACCGGATCGGCGGCGCCAGCGTGACGATTGCGGGAAAGGTCTATGAGCTGGAGAAAAACGACGGGGAGAACAGCCTGCACAGCGGAAGCAACGCCTATTTCCGCAGGATGTGGAAGGCGGTCATTGCGGATGACAACAAGGTGGAATTCTCCCTGCACAGCCCGGATGGGGATCAGGGCTTCCCAGGGAATGCGGACATCACGGTATCCTACACCTTGTCGGATGACAATGAGCTGCTGATTTCCTACGAGGGAAAGGCGGATCAGGACACGATTTTCAATCTGACGAACCATTCCTATTTCAATCTGGACGGGCAGGAGTCCGACAGTGTGCTTGCCCAGAAGGCCTGGCTGGACGCGGACGCGTTTACGCCCTCTGTGGACATGATTCCCACAGGAGAGATCCGAAGCGTGGAGGGAACGCCCATGGATTTCCGGACGCCCACGGCTCTGGGAGAGCGGATTGACGCGGATTACGAGCCCCTCCAGGCAGCGTCAGGCTATGATCACAATTATGTCATGAAGAGAGAAGGGGAGTTCACGCTCTGCGGCAGCCTGTATTCCGAGGACAGCGGCATCCGGATGGAGGTGTATACGGACGCGCCCGGCATCCAGCTTTACACGGCGAATTTCCTGGGAGACGAGCCGGGCGGAAAGGGCGGAAGAGTCTACTCCAGCAGAAGCGCGGTCTGCTTCGAGGCCCAGTATTTCCCGGACGCCAATCACCATGAGAATTTCAAGAATTCTGTCGTGAAGGCCGGGGATGTGTACCGCAGCCAGACCGGATACAAATTCTCCTCCGAAAAAGCTTGACAAACAGGCGTCCCTGAAATAGTATACGGAGTGAACAGTTTACAATGTGAACGAATTTTGGGGAAAGGAGAATCCTCAGATGGATATTTCGAGCGATGAGGTGCTGAATTCCTGGCTGCGGCTGACGACGGCGATCGGGAATCTGCGGATCACCAGCGCCCTGCCCTACAATGAGCTTCTGATTTGCGGGCTTTTGTACCGGAACCAGAAAAGCGGCGCGCCGGAGTTCCTGACGGCGACGGATCTGTGCCGCGCGACAGGGATGCTGAAGTCTCAGATGAACCGCACGCTGAACAGCATGGAAAAGAAGGGGCTGATTTCCCGGACGCGGTCCGGGCAGGACCGCCGCCAGGTATACATTTCCTTTAATATGGAGCAGGCGGAATTTTATGAGCGGCAGCATGAAAAAGTGCTCTTCTGCGTCGATACGCTTCTCGAAAAAGTGGGGCGGAACCGGGCGGAGGAGATCGTGAAGCTTTTCACATTGATCTCGGATATGGCAGATGAGGTGACAGAATGATTCGGATACTGGTAGATGCGTCCTCCGATTACAGTCAGGAGGAGATTCAGGAAAAAGGACTGTTGTTTGTGCCCATCCAGATTGAACTGGGTGGTCAGGAATATCTGGACGGAGTGAATCTGGACAGGGACAGATTTTATGAGCTTTTGCAGGAAGCAGGGGAGTTTCCGCTGACGTCCCAGCCGTCTCCGCAGGTTTTTCTTGATGTTTTTAAGGAGGTAAAGGCAGACGGCGACGACCTGGTCTGCATCCTGCTGTCCTCTCATCTGAGCGGCACCTGCCAGAGCGCCCGCCTGGCGGCCCAGATGGCGGATTACGAGGATCACATTTTTATCGTAGATTCCAGGGCGGCTACCTATAACATCAAGGTGATGGCCGATTACGCGCTGGAGCTGGCCCGTGACGGCCTGTCCGCGGCAGAGATAGCCGGGCGCCTGGAGGGCTTCAAATCCCGCGTCCATGTGGTGGCCATGATCGATACCCTGGAGTATCTGCGCCGGGGCGGGCGGATCGGAAAGGCGGCTGCGGTCATCGGGGAGGCAGCCCGGATCAAGCCTGTGATCACCGTGACGCCGGAGGGCGAGATCGGCATTGTCGGCAAGGCCCTGGGCAAGAACAAGGCGATCCATACGATTCTCAAATGGGTGGCGGAGCATCCGGTGGACGAAGGCTTTCCGGCCTATTCGATCTACAGCTACGGCACGGAGAACAGCGAAGTCTTTGAGGAGCGTCTTACCAGGGAAGGAATCCGTTTTGACGAGCGCCTCCAGATTGGCGCGACCATCGGGACCCACATCGGTCCGGGAGCCTTCGGTCTGGTCTACGTGGAAAAGGAACAGTAAATCGGAGCAGTAAATCGGAAAACGAATCCTAGATAATGTATGATACAGGTACGGCGAAGGACGCTGTCTTTCCCGGGGCCATCTGGTCCCGGGGAGGACGGCGTTTTCACTTATCCGCTGTTTTTACATAAGATAATCTGAAACGAAGAATTGAAAGGAGTCCCATATGGCAGATTGTCGAAATCAGGCGCTGTCCGGGCGGGGCTGTTCCCGGGAGGCCCTTCAGAGCATGCCGCCCGCCATGGCTTACGTGCCCTGGCAGTTCTGGGGGCAGACCCTGGAGCTGGAGAAGGCTCTTTACTGGGGAACGATTTTCCCGGAACTGAATAAACCATTTTCAGGAAAGCGGGGTGTGGCCAGATGATGCAGAACCAGATGATGCAGAACCAAAGCTGTGGGAACCAGAGCTGCGGGAATCAGAATTACGGGAAGCAGGGTTGTGGAAACCAGAATTGCGGGGACCGGAACTGCGGAGCTTCGGCCCGCACTAATCAGAGCTGTGGAAACCAGAATTGCGGAAGCCCAAATTATGGGCGGGCAGGGATGTCCTGCCAGCAGCCGCAGCCGCGCGCAAACGCAGGAGCACCCTTCACACAGCCGCAGCCGCGGGCAAGCGCAGGAGCACCCTTCACACAGCCGCAGCCGCGGGCAAGCGCAGGAGCGTCCCGGCAGCAGCTGATGAAGCAGGTGATGCTTTACGGCTTTGCCTGCGTGGACGCTTCTTTGTATCTGGATACCCATCCGGATGACGCGGAGGCGCTGGCTTATTTTAAGGAGCATGACCGGATATACCGGGAGGCGGTTGAAGAATATTCCAGAAATTACGGCCCCCTTACCCTGTCCCACGCGCACCACTGCGGCAGCTATTGGAACTGGGTGAACCAGCCGTGGCCCTGGCAGTAGGAAGGAGGGAGTAAGAGAGTATGTTTAATTATGAAAAGAGACTGGAGTACCCGATTCATATCAAGGAGACGAACCCGAGGCTTGCGAAGGCAATCATAAGCCAGTACGGCGGTCCCGACGGTGAGCTCGGAGCATCCATGCGCTATCTGTCCCAGCGCTACACGATGCCCTATAAGGAATGCGCTGCGCTTTTAACTGACATCGGCACCGAGGAGCTGGGGCACTTTGAAATGATTGCCACCATCGTCCACCAGCTCACCCGCAATATGTCCATGGAGGAGCTGCGGGCGGCCGGCTTCGATGATTACTACGTGGATCACACCCTGGGCCTGTGGCCCCAGGCGGCGTCGGGGATGCCGTTTTCCGCTTCCATGTTCCAGTCCACCGGAGATCCGATTACGGATCTGAGCGAGGATCAGGCTGCGGAACAGAAGGCCCGGACCACCTATGACAATATCCTGCGCCTCTCCGTGGATTCGCCGGATGTGACGGATGCGATCCGCTTTCTGCGGGCCAGGGAGATCGTGCATTTCCAGCGGTTCGGTGAGGCCCTGCGCATCGTCCAGGAGAAGCTGAACTCCAAGAACTTCTACGCCTTCAACCCGGCGTTTGACACGAACGGCGGCGCCTGCGGCTGCGCTGGACAGGGAAGCAAATAAGGATAGACAGCTAAGTACCAAGATCAAAGGAAGCGTCACAGGGAGCCAGGAGCGAAAGCACTGGCTCCCGTCCTTCCGGGAAGCACTGGTAGCAGCTGATGCGCGGGGCTTCGAAATCCACGAGGCGGACGGCGGAAAGGGTGCCGTCTTCCAGGTGAGGCCGCACAAGGCCTTCGGGCAGAAAGCTGTAGCCGATTCCTTCCCGGAGATAGCGGAGGAGCTTGGTGCTGTTGTCGATCTCGAAAGAAAACTGGTACAGGGGCGGGAACAGCTCCCGGATGAACTGGCCGACCTCCTGGAGGGCAAAGTTGCAGAACAGATAGTTGAGCGCGGACAGTTCTTCCCTGCGCACAGAGCCCTGGCGGAGGGCGTTGGCCGGGGAGGTGACAAGAAGGAGGCGATCCGTCCGGAACTGCTGGCAGCGAAAGCCGGGCCGCTGGAGAGGCTCATAGGTAAAGACCAGGTCGAGAAGCCCGTCCTGGAGGGACTGCAGGAGGCTGACGGAGTGGCTGATGATGAGGCTGACCGCGTAGCGGCTGTCGGTCTTCAGAAGCTCTAGGAGGACAGGCTCCAGATAGCATTCGTAGATGGTATTGGTGGTGCCGATGCGCAGAGGGGTTCTGGAAAAGGCCGGGGAGTTCAGCTCCTGGACGGCCAGATCCTCCAGATCCAGAATGCGCCGGGCGTAATCCAGAAAGAGAAGCCCCTCCCGCGTCAGGGAGATGTTTTTTTTGCTTCGGATGAAAAGGGGTTTTCCCACCTCCTTTTCCAGTTCGGCGATACGGTTGGTTACGGTGGACTGGGCAATGTACATGAGTCTGGCGGTCTGGGTGAAATTTTTCACGTTCGCCAGGGTCAGAAAGGTTTTCAGCGTCTGGGTGTCCATGAGGTTCCTCCTGTTTTTAATTAAAAAAACGAATTATTACAATCAAAATTATTCGTTATACAAATAATAAAAAATGTGGTTATAATAGTCAAGGATAAGATAAATACGAGGAGAGAAAACCGATGAATAAGAAACCATTTGTAACCCTGGAGCAGCTGGAGGAGATTACGAAGACCTATCCGACGCCCTTTTATCTCTATGACGAGAAGGGAATCCGTGAGAACGCGAAGGCGCTGAAGGAGGCGTTTTCCTGGAATCCGGGGTATAAAGAATATTTCGCGGTGAAGGCTACGCCGAATCCGTTTTTGATTAATATCCTGCGGGAGTATGGCTGCGGCTGTGACTGCTCGTCCATGACGGAGCTGATGCTGTCCCATGAGATCGGCGTCACCGGGGAGGACATCATGTTTTCCTCCAATGACACGCCTGCAGAGGAGTTTGCGTACGCGGCAGAGATCGGCGCTATCATCAATCTGGACGATTTTACGCACATTGATTTTCTGGAGAAGACCATAGGCTATATTCCGGAGACCATCAGCTGCCGGTTTAATCCGGGCGGAATCTTTCAGATCAGCAACGATATCATGGACAACCCCGGGGACGCCAAGTACGGCATGACGGAGGAGCAGCTTTTTGACGCCTACCGGATTTTGCGGGAAAAGGGAGCGAAGCATTTCGGCCTTCATGCGTTCCTGGCCAGCAATACGGTGACGAACGAGTATTATCCGATGCTTGCAAAGGTGCTCTTTGAGCTGGCTGTCCGGCTGAAAAAAGAGACGGGGGCGGATATCCGTTTCATCAATCTTTCCGGCGGCATCGGAATTCCCTACCGTCCGGATCAGGAGGCCAACGACATCCGGATCATCGGAGAGGGCGTGCGCAGGGTCTACGAGGAGGTGCTGGTTCCGGCCGGCATGGGCGATGTGGCGATTTACACGGAGCTTGGCCGCTTCATGATGGGCCCCTACGGCTGCCTGGTGACGAAGGCGATCCATGAAAAGCACACCTACAAGGAGTATATCGGCGTGGACGCCTGCGCGGTGAACCTGATGCGCCCGGCCATGTACGGCGCTTACCACCATATCACCGTGATGGGCAAGGAGGACGCCCCCTGCGACCATGTGTATGACGTGACCGGATCGCTTTGCGAGAACAATGACAAATTCGCCATTGACCGTCCGCTTCCGAAGATTGACAAAGGCGATTTGCTGGTGATCCACGACACAGGCGCCCACGGCTATGCCATGGGCTACAATTACAACGGCAAGCTGAAATCAGCGGAGCTGCTTCTTAAGGAAGACGGCGGCGTTCAGCTGATCCGCAGGGCCGAGACGCCGAAGGATTATTTTGCTACATTTGACTGTTTTGACATTATTAAGGGGCTTGTATAGCCCCTTTTTTTAATGCTATAATCAGGAAAACAGAAGAAAAAGCTGGAGAAGGATATGGAGATAAAGACAGGAAAATGGGGGCGATCCCCATATCGGCTATTCTGGTACGCTATTTTGTTTCTGGCTGCGGCTGTTTTCCTGGCGGGCTTCTGGTTTCTTTACCGGGACGGAAGAGAAAAAAGCGTGCAGATCCTGGGCACTTCCTGTGTGCCGGGACAGGAACTGGAAGCAGATATGGTGCGGATCAGGCCTTATGAGGTGGAAAGCTGTGTGTGGTACGCGGGGGAGGAAGAGGTGTCCCGGGAAGGACGCCTGCATTCTTATACGACGCGGGAAGAGGATGAGGAGCGCTTTATCCGCCTGGAGTTGACGCTGAAGGACGGGAGTGTTTACAGGGATTACCGCTACTGCAGCGTCCTGCCTGTGTTATACCTGGAGAGCGCTGCGCCGTATGAGGAGGTGGAAGCAGAGCGGGAGACGGCTGTCCACGCGTGGCTGGGAGGAACTGGATATACACCGGACAAGCTGTATGAGGGAGAAGCCTGGATCCATGTGCGGGGCAACAGCACTGCGACGCTTGACAAGCGGCCTTTTAAGCTCCAGCTGGAGGAAAAGACGGGGCTCCTGGGTATGAGGGAGAGCAGGCACTGGGCGCTGCTTGCGAATGCCATTGACGCAAGCCTGCTGCGAAACCAGGCGGCCAGCCTGATCTCGGAAAGTCTTGGGGCGGAGCAGGTGATGGATTCCCGCCAGATTACCCTGATCTATAATGGAGAATATTACGGCGTCTACCAGCTGTATGAACAGATCCGAGTGGAAGATGGGCGGATCGATATTTATGACTGGGAGCAGACTGCCCGGGACGCGGCGGAAAGGATTGTGGACAGCTTTGAGATAGAGGGGGAAGACCGGTACGAGCGCCGCAGGGAAGCGGACAGGCTTTTGGAGCTTTTGGAGACAGAGCTTGCGGAGGATCTGTCGTGGCTGGATACGGGAAGCTTTGTATCTGAGGGGCTGAAGGAATGGAATGAGCGGGAAGGTACGGCATATCCGGTATCTTTTAACATAAATGATTACGTCGATCTGGAGGAGCTTCCGGAGGCGACAGGGGGCGTCCTTCTGGAAATGGATTTCTGGGAAGAAGAAAGATCCCTTCGGACGAATTACCACCAGCCGTTTTATTTTGCGGCGCCCAGTGCGGGAGAGACGTATGCCGGACTGTACCAATATATAAAAGCAGAACTGCAGGCAATGGAGTATGCGATACATGATACGGATTTTACCTACCACAGCGACACGGTTTACTATGAGACTGTAGATGAGGGCTGGTGCAATTATGGAGACAATTTCGCAAGGGAAGATGTCAGCTACCGTCCGTCGGAATTCTTGGATGACAGGTTTGACGGCCGACATTATTCGGAGCTGATAGACCTGGATTCCTTGGCTGCCAATTTCCTGCTCTGTGAGTTTTCCATGAACTGGGATGCCATGAAGAACAGTGTGTTCCTGTATAAGGATCTGGAAGGGCCCTATTCCATTGATCTGGCCTGGGACTATGACTGCGCCTGGGGAAATAGTATGTTTGGGCTGAACACCTGGTACCCCGAGGAGTGGCAGACGAACAGCGCGTATTACGCCAATGAGACCTATTACCAGACGGTGCAGTGGAACCGCTTTCTCATCCGGGATCCCTATTTCCTGGTCCGGGTCTGGGAGAAATACTGGCAGATCCGGGAGCCTTTCCTGGAAAACCTGGCCTGTGACGGGGGCATCCTCGATCAGTACGCGGAAAACATGCGGCCTGCCGCCCAGGCAAACGATGAGCGCTGGGGCGGCTGCCGGGGAACCTACGAGGGAGAGACCTTTGAGGAGGGCGTGGAGCGGCTGAAAGAATTTATGCGGCTGCGGCTGGAGTGGATGGATGAGCAGTTTGCCTCTGTGGAGACGCTGAGGGCTTCCCTGGGAGGCTATGTGGTTTCGGATCAGATTTGGGTGGAACAGATAGACACAGGAGCGCAGGAGGGAAGGACACGGGTCGAAATCCGCTCTGACGCGCCGGAAGGAAGGAGTGTTTCTCTCCAGGTAAACGGCCTCTGGTTTTATGAGGCCGGGCTTTCGGATGGAAAAGCCGAGTTCTGGATAGAGGATCAGGCTCTGCGGGCAGACGGAGGCATCAATACGGTGCAGGCCCGCCTTCTGGACGAAGGAGGAGATTATCTGCTAAATCCAAGGGGAACCGTGGAAGGAGAATACGCGAACGCGGTGTCCGCCTACGCCTGTTTTACAAAAGAATTTTGATCTTCCCTTGACAAAACGGTTTAAACGGTATCTGGAGGAAAACTACGGAGGTTCCCTGCCGGGGTTTGTGTCGGCCTTCCTGAAACGGAAGAAGCTGAGCAGGAGGGAGATCGAGGAGCTGGCCCAGATGATCGAGGAATACCGGGAGGAAGAAGAATGAGCGGGAAAGTGCTGGAGATTGTCTTGAAAATGAGCCTGATTGGCTGCTACAGCTTCATCATCGTGCTTCTGGTGCGTTTCCTGATTCTGAAGCTTTTAAGAGCGCCTCGGAAATATGCTTGTTATCTTTGGAGGCCAGGGTTTCTGCGCGGGAGCGGGCGGCCTTTTTCATCTGGCTGGGAGGCGCGGCCTGCGTCCTGGGATATCAGGGGTTCACGGCCCTGCGCTTTCGGCGGCGCCTTTCGCGTTTAAGTTGCGTAAAAGAAAGCAAAAGGCGGCGGCTGCGCGTGCTGGAGGGCCTGCCCGGCCCCTTCCTGTGGGGAGTTTTCCGACCGGTTATCTGCCTCCCGGCAGGCCTGGAAGAAAAAGAGAGGCGTTATATCCTGGAGCATGAGGAATGCCACAGGAAAAGAAGAGATCCCCTGGTGAAGTGCCTGATCCTGCTGGTCTGCAGCTTTCACTGGTTCAACCCGGCGGCGTGGATCGCCTGTGTCCTGTGCAGCCGGGATATGGAGATAGCGTGCGACGAGGCGGTGCTGGCGGCGGCCGGAATGACCGGAAGGGAACGCAAAGCATATGCCGAAAGCCTCCTGAAATACGCGGCCAGGCAGAACCGGTACTTTTTTGCGCCCCCGGCCTTCGGTGAGCCGCCGGTCAAAAGCCGGATCAAAAATATCCTGCGTTACCGGAAAAGGCCTGTCCTGGTTTCCGTGGCTGCGGCTGTACTGGTGCTGGCGGCGGCGGCCGGGCTGGTGCTGCGGCCCGGGGAGAGTCCGGACAGCCTGGAGGGCCAGAGTGAGCCGCCGCAGGCAGGAGACGGCAGCCAGGAGAGCGGACATGCCGGGCAGGAAGACGCCGGGGATATGCAGGTGCTTAATAACGGGGGCAGTGTGATACAGGTGAAGGGTCAGCTGTACTATGCAGATGGCGGACAGCTGTATGCGCCGGCAGGCAGCTGGGACTCTGCGCTTTCTGTCAATGGGCAGGCCCTGTATTCGGACGGCAGCTATCTGTATCTGTCCAGCCCAGCTCAAAACGGTTTTTATGATCTTTACCGGTATCAGCTGGACGGAAATGGCTTCCGCAAGCTGGCAGGCGGCAGGATCGCTGACTGCAGCGCGGATGGAGAAAGCCTCTATTATCTACCTGGCGCGTCTGGGGAAAAGGGGCTTTGGCGTTATGATACGGTTTTGGAAAGAAGTATGCTGCTTGCCCCTGAGGCTGAAATGTATCTGGGGCAGTACCAGGATGCTCTGTACACAGCCAGGCAGCAGGAAGATGGGCTGGTGGTGGATGAAATCCTGCAGACGGAGACAGGGATCCAGATCCGGGAGAATCTATTGGGCGAGACGGTTTTGGGGACGGAGGCTGCGTCCTTTTATGCGGATGACAGATGGATTGTGCTGGCGGCCGGTTCCCGGGAGGGAAGCTTAAGTGTGCTCAGCGGGGATTTCTATTCCTTTGACCGGCAGTCTGGAGAGCTGATCCGGAGGCACTTGACGGATGCCGCAGGTTTTGCGGCTTTTGGCGGATACCTGTATTATGAGAAATATGAAAATGAGGGAGGCGCTTCCCAGGGGCTTTATCGGACGGATCCCGGCCTTTCGGTGGAAGAAGAGATAGGGCAGGCTTTGCGCTTCGTGGCAGGAGACGGGGAGAGCGGACGCCTCCTGGCTTCCAACGGGACAGAGCTCATTTCTCTGCTCCCCGATGGGACAGGGCGGCAGAGCCTGTCGGATGCGGCAGAATTTTTAGAAGGCGCTTCCCAGATGGAGGAAAATGATGAGATTTCCTACACGGACGCCAACGTCGTGGGAAGACGGCTCTATGTCCGTGTGCAGCTTTGGGGCTGGCGGGAAGGGCAGAATACAGGCTGGCGGAACGAAGTTCTTGAGGAAGCCTGGATCTGCGTGGATCTGGAAAGCGGAGACAGCAGCCTCTGGGAGCCGGAACTGCCGGATGCGCCAGAAGAGGCTTCCCAGGAGCCGACGGTGAACCAAGGAGTGCCTGCAGTACCGGAAGAAAATGGATGGGACGTGGCGTCCGCAGTGGATCTTACCGCAGAGCCGTACAGCCATAACGGAGACGGAAATCTGTCGGTGGACGCCTACAGGGATCTGGCAGACGGAACTGGCGATCTCACCTGCCTTCTGGGGGAGACAGAGAGTTACAGGCTCTATGGGAAAAGCGATTTCCAGTCCATGCTGTTTGAGCACGCAGGAAATTACGCGCAGCTTACCTACCCATATCTGTCCTCTTACCTGAGCCTGCCTGACATCCTGGAGGGAGATTTCGATGGAGACGGGGAAGAGGAACTGGCGGTCATCCTGGAAGTCAAGCACGGGACAGGGCTTTATATCAATTCACTTTTCGTCGCGGATACAGCGGAAGATGGGGAAGTTTACGTCCATGAATTCGCGGAGGAGGATTTTACAGGACAGCTTTCCTCCCATCTGTCCTACAGGCGGACGGAGGACGGCGGCGGCTTTTCCCTGACAGGCGTGAAAGCCGCGGATACAATGTAAAATGTTGCTATTTACAGCCGCCCCACCCACATGTAAATAGCAACTGTAAAATGCTAAAATGTAAAATCTTTGCACAGCCTCCTTCTGTGCCTTGACCATGCCTTTTTCCAATGCTATAATGTGCAGGTAACGGAAATGGAAAGTGAAAAACGAGTGGAGTGAGAAGATATGACGATGAGAAAGACGAAGATTATCTGTACATTGGGACCTGCCTCTGACAGCGAGCAGGTGATCCGGGAGCTGATGCTGGCTGGCATGAATGTGGCGAGACTGAATTTCTCCCACGGCAGCCATGAGG